>WLHG01000022.1 GCA_009702845.1 Actinomycetota bacterium | reverse complement strand
TAAGAGCTTCATCATAAGAGCCACCGACAGTTGAGGGAACAACGATTCGTGAGCCGGGACCCACGAGTGTGTACCAACCTCCGATTCCTAAAGTGATAGCAAGGGCAAGGGCAACTTTGCGGTTTCGCCGAACTCTTTTACTGGTGCGCCTCTTTTTCTCATCTTTTCGACGAATCTCTTTAGTTGTCTCTTTTACTTCAATGCTCGGCTCGGGTGCAATAATCGGTTTTTGCTTTGTTCGTGATTTCTCGCGAATAGGCTCAACGGGTAAATCCAGTTCTAATTTCAACTGATTCTTTTTCGGATCCAACTCACCTTGAATGACTTCAATTGCGCTAAGAAACTCACCGGCATTACGAGGGCGCTTATCTGGATCTCTATTTGTTGCTCGACCAATGAGATCATCTAGAGCCTGGGGGATTTCCTTGCGTTTGGAGCGCAGTGATGGAATATCTTGATTAACATGCATATAGGCAATCTGAATTGGAGTATCCCCGATGAATGGTTTTTCACCAGTGAGCATTTCAAATGCAACGATTCCAACTGCATAAACATCACTTCGTGCATCGGCCACACCGCGCTGAACCTGTTCAGGAGATAGATATGAAACCGAGCCCAAGATGACACTTGACTCAGCTGTCATTGTTGAACCGATTAACTCGCCGCGAGCCAAGCCAAAGTCAGCGATCTTAATGCGGCCTTCTTTCGAGATCAAAATATTCTCTGGCTTAACATCTCGATGAACGATTCCGAGAGAGTGTGCGGCAGAAAGCGCACTCAAAATTGGTGCAAGAAAATTAAGAGCATCTTTGATTTCAAATCGACCGCGCTCATTCAGGTATTCACGCAGCGTATCTCCCTCAATTAGCTCCATGACTAAGAAGACTGCTGGCACGCCATTTTGATTCCAACCTTGATCTTGAACGGCAACAATATTGGGATGGGAGAGGGCTGCGGCAGCCTTTGCCTCACGTATGAAGCGACTAACAAAGGCATCATCTTGGGCTAAATGAGGGTGCATGATTTTCACTGCAACTTTGCGATCTAGGCGCGTATCGATCGCCTCATAAATCGAGGCCATTCCACCATTGGCAACCTGGCGAATTAATTGATAGCGGTTATCAATGAGTTCACCGGATAGATCTGACATGGAACCAATTTTATGCAAATACGCATGAAGGAAGGGCTCGGGGCGCGCCCAATCTGCCTACGAAGTAAGAATATGGTTGGCATTGGCGCGAGTTTGATCACGCAGAAAGTGTGCATCTTGATCGAGTTGCCATTGGCGCATCTGGCTTTCAATTTCATATCCATCACGTTGTAAAACTCGAGCCAAGCCAACCTCAGCTTCGATATCGAGCCAATAGATGTTAGCGCCCGCGTCGCGGACTACTTGTTGGCCTGCCCCAACTCCCTCAATAATTAAAATATCACTGGGATCGATAGTTTGGGAGAGATCAAAGCGCATCGTTGCCCAATTAAAGGTTGGGAATGAGAATCGGCTGTGAGCGGCAAAGGCCTCAATTATGTCGGCGAGTCTGGATGTTAATCGATGATCAAGAGCGTTTTCCCAACCGGCATATAAATCATCCATGTGAATGAGTGCGACGGTTTTAGTGGATGAATACTCATCGAAAAACTGGGCTGCCAGAGTTGTTTTACCAGCACCGGCCGGACCATCAATGGCTATAAGAGTCATTCCATCGCTTCCATCCAATTACAGCAATCAATGTAAATGCCAAGTACAAAACTGCGGTGAACCAGTAGCCAAGCACGGCATATTGGATTGTCCCCACTGCATCTACTATGAACCACAAAACCCACGATTCGATCTTCTCGTAGACCATCAGTATCTGCGCAATTAAACTTGCAACGAGTAGAAATGCATCAGACCATGTTGCCGCAGCACCTAGATGAGATAGAACTGGCGTCAGTAAGGATACTGAAACCAGTGTTGCGCCCGCCCACATCGCTCGATTGCGATGAGACAAGGCACCAGGTGCCGCCCCTGTCGGCGCCCAGTCACGCCAACCCCAAACTGCGGCCACAATAAAAACAATTTGTAGTGCGGCACTTGCATAGAGCTCTGCTTGATAAAAGAAGATCATATAGAGGGCGCTACTAGCGGCCCACCATGGCCATGTGATGCGCTTGCCAGTTGTACCAAGCCAGACTCCAATAAATGAAGCTATCACCGAAACAAATTCCAATATAGAAACGTCGTAGCCCCATGCAGTAAAGAGAGTTGATGACATCAAATGATTCCCTTCCAGATCCGCATTACCGGATTGGTCAAACGGTCGGTCTGAATCTCAGACCCTCTCAGCCTCTGTCGGCTCCCGTAGTTCGTAGAGTAGCGTTAACCTGTGGGAAACTTTGGGTATTTAGCGATGATTGTCTTCACAATTTTCGGTTCTTTCTGGCTGGAGCTCTTTCTCAAAGTGGGTGTTCTCAGAAGAATTAAACGTGCCCTATTGGCAATTGCTCCAATAGCTTTAATTTTCATCATGTGGGATGCCTATGCCATTCGAAGCGGGCATTGGCGTTTTGATAAGTTTCAGATTCTTGGCTTGTATGGCCCTTTTGGTATTCCACTAGAGGAGTATCTATTTTTCATTGTGGTTCCTATCGCGGCAATAATGACAATTGAGGCTGTACGCACTGTCAAAAAAGGTTGGCGGGTATAGCAATGACGTACACGCAGTTGGCGTTGAGCGCCGTTGTATGCGCAGTTGCCTTTGATATCTATGTTGTAAAAACCCGCCTTGTTTTAAGGAGAGTATTTTGGACCTCTTACGCAATCATTATCGCCTTCCAGTTGCTGACTAACTGGTGGCTCACTTCGAAAAATATCGTTATGTATGACGCTGATGCGATTGTAGGCATTCGAATCGCGTCCGCTCCAATAGAGGATCTACTCTTCGGTTTTGCTTTAGTTCTAGGGGTTTTAGCTAATTGGATACGGTTAGGCGCTTTAAATAAGCAACGCTAGCAACTCGTATTCGCTTGGCAGTTGAAGTTTTTGCACGTTTATTGAAAATGTCATAGCCAATCTTTTCGACCTCATCGACGATTCCACAGTACAAGGTCGATGCAGCTTCAATGCATGGACGGCTCTTAGCCTCCAATAGCGCAATACCAGGCTGCGCCTCTCTCTGGAGTTGACGAACTCGTTCAATTTGGAATTTTAAAGCTTCGATAATTTGAGGTGTCAATATCCGTTCCTCTAACATTTCTCGTGTAACACCAAATTGTGCTAGTTCGGTAATCGGCAGGTAAATTCGTCCTCGATCTAAATCTTCGCCGACATCTCGAATGAAGTTGGCAAGTTGAAAAGCTATACCCAGTTTTTCTGCACACTCATAAGCGCCATCGTCAAGAACTCCTAAAACTGGCAGCATTTCAAGGCCAATAACGGCGGCAGAACCATAGACGTACTCCAACAAATCCTCATAGGTCTGGTATTCCTGGACAGAAAGATCCATGGTCATTGAATGTAGGAATGCCTCGAAGTGGGCGTGCGGTATATCGAATGTATTAACTGTGTCGATTAAGGCGCGGCCGATTGCATCATCGCTAACTCCACGATCTAGGTCGGCTAATATCTTTTCACCCCAGGTGTTTAATGCATGTGCTTTCTCTTCAACAGATAACTCCGATGCTAAATCATCAACTATCTCATCGGCATATCGTGCAAAGCCATAAAGGGCGTGGACATAAGGGCGTTTGGCTTTTGGAAGTAATAACGTTGCTAAGAAATACGTCTTGCCATGTAAGGCGTTGAGACGTTTGCACTCTGCGTATGAGGCCTCAAGCTCATCCATTTATTTAACTGGCCCCACGATTCGCTCGGCGGCCAGACGCCCTGAAATCAACACCATTGGTACTCCGACGCCAGGCTGTGTTCCAGATCCTGCGAAGACAACATTTTCAATTCCAGCTGCCATATTTCGCGGTCTAAAGGGCCCGGTTTGAAAGAAAGTATGCGCGCTAGCAAATGGAGCGCCGCGCTCCATTCCCTGCCGTTGCCAGTCCAGAGGAGTCGTGAGGACCTCGGTCTCAATTGCATCTCCAAAGCCTGTATATCCGCGCTGTTCGAGAATTTTAACCATGTGATCTCGATAAGGCCCTGCCTGAACATTCCAATCAATATCTGCATCTAAGTTGGGGGTGGGAAAGAGAACATAGTAAGAGTGCTTACCTGGTGGGGCTAACAATGGATCATCCTTTGAAGGAATTGTGACTAAAACACTTGGATCAGACATCAATTTCTTTTGTGTTATTAACTCATCAAATACGCCATCCCAAGACTCTCCAAAGTGAATGTTGTGATGTGCTGCAAATTCATATTTCTTAGATGAGCCAACCAACATAGTGACACATGATGGGGAATAGTTAAGCCGCTTGACTGAGAGCGGAACCTTTCCCAACAAATCGCGCCAGGCAACTGGAAGATCAGGATTGAGAATTACCGCATCGCATTCGATGCGCTGGCCATCTTCGGTAACAACTGCCTTTGCTCGGCCGTTGATAATGTCGATCTTTGAAACAGTTGTATCGTATTTGAACTCAACACCGTGCTTCTGGGCGGCAGCGGCAAGGGCGCGAGGCACTGCATGCATTCCGCCCTTTGGGAAAAAGACTCCGTTTACCGAGTCCATATAGGCGATGACAGCGTAGATTGCTAGCGCCTGTTGCGGGCTAACGCCTGCATACATTGCTTGAAATGAATATACCTTCTGTAGGCGAGGGTCTTTCATAAATTGATTTACTTTTGGTGAGAGTCTGCGAAATCCTCCCAATGCAATAAGTCGAGCAAGATTAGGAGTTAAGAGATTAAAAGGGCTATCAATATTTCTATCGATGAAATCATTCATCTCGTATTTATATAGTTTGGTTACAAAATCCACATACTTTGCATACCCAGCAGCTTCGCTCGGGCTAATCTTGGCAGCAATCTCGGCTTCCATCTCTTGCGTGTTTGCATGAACATCGATCTGCGATCCATCGGCATAATATGCTCGATACAGAGGCGAGACTGGCATCAGCTCTAACCAATCCTTCATATCTTCACCAACGCAGTTAAAAGCATCTTGGATAAGCGATGGCATAGTTAAAACAGTTGGGCCAGTATCGAAGGCATATCCATCTTTATTTAATAAACCATTTCGCCCGCCAGGAACGGACTCTCGTTCGATAACAGTTACTTTTCGACCGGCTCCGGCTAATCGAAGCGCTGCGCTAAGTCCAGCTAAGCCCGCACCAACTATTACGACGTGATCTGTTGGTCCTTTAACACGTGCAACCATCTAGTTATTTCTCTTTGTTGCAATTTTGGCAAGCTCAAGAAGCAAAGGATGCGCCTTTTCTCCTATGAGTTCACTCTCTGCCGCGCGCAAGGCCTCATCAGTCAGGCGAGCGATCATAGCTTCGAGCTTGTCTTTGGCACCGGTTGCGGTGATGATCTCCTGCAATACAGAGACACCATGTGCATCCAAATCTGATGATCCAAAGAATTTTTTGCTCTCAGCACGCATCGAATCTGTAGATTCTAATTCAGTCAGTGCGATCAAAACAGTTCGCTTACCTTCGCGCAAATCATCACCTGCTGGTTTCCCAGTCACGAATGGATCACCGAATACTCCGAGTAAATCATCGCGATACTGAAAGGCCTCACCCAATGGCAGACCATAGGCAGATAGAGCGGCTAATAGTTCGGGAGTTTGGCGACCTGTCAGTGATGCACCAATATGAAGTGGTCGCTCTATTGTGTATTTACCTGATTTGTAGCGCGCTATTTTCATTGAGCGCTGTAGGTCTGTCGACTTCTGAGTTTGCTCATGTATATCCAAGAACTGCCCAGCCATTAGTTCAACACGCATCTCATCATGAATCGGTAAGACATCTCGGAGTTGCGCCGATGTAAGCCCTGATGCGTTAAGCATTTGACTCGACCATACAAGGGCTAAGTCGCCTAATAAAACAGCTGCGGCCAGTCCGTAAGCGGGTGCAAAACCCTCTAGTTCATCCTGTACATGCATAGATTCGAAGTGACGATGTATTGAGGGTTTGCCTCGACGAGTATCTGACCCATCCATGAGGTCATCGTGAATGAGGGCGCAGGCCTGCAGAAGTTCCAGACTGGCGATCGACTTTATTTCAGCGGTTGATATTTCGTCGCTAACGCTGACGTATCCGCTGTAGGCAAATAGTGGGCGCAGGCGCTTTCCGCTATCGAGAAGAAATGAAGACAGAGCCATAGAGACCGGTGCAAGTTGGCTCGATATGGAGTGCAGATAATCGGCCTGCTCTGTCAGAAAAGCTGATAGCTCTATCTCTACGGCATCACGAATCTCTTGCAACGTTGCCTTGGCCTCAGTACTCACTCCTTAACGGTACCCTCACTCAGTGGTAGTCCGCACTTCGTATTCATTGGAATTCTTCCCCCCGAAAGACGAGGAGGGGGAGGCTCGATTGTGGGCCGCCCTCGAGGCCCTTGAATTCATAGCACCTGAGTTTATTTCTGTGACTTATGGCGCTGGAGGCTCAACTAGAAATCGAACCATTGGCGTAACCGAAGAGGTGAGGCAACGCACAAAGATTCCAACTGTTGCTCACCTGACATGCGTGGGTTCAAGTCGACAAGAGATAATTTCAATTCTGCACATGTACCGTGCCGCCGGAATTAGAGGAGTGTTGGCACTACGCGGTGATCCAGTTGGAGGTCCCCGTGCACCGTGGACTCCAATGCCCGATGGCTTCACTCATGCCGATGAGTTGGTCCAACTCATTCACGAGTTCGGTGGCTTTGATATTGGAGTGGCAGCATTTCCAGATGGACATCCATCATCAAATGGCGATGCTAAAAAAGATATCGATGTCTTATTACGTAAAGAGCATTTAGGTGCAACTTTTGCCACGACACAATTTTTCTTTGATGTATCTAAATGGGAACAACTTGTCTATGCACTTCAGGCGCGCGGCTCAACAATGCCGATAATTCCGGGAATCCTTCCCATTACTAACGTCAAGCAGCTACAGCGCATGGCCGAACTCGGGGGAACAGATATTCCACCGGCAGTTTCGAGCGCTTTTTCTGCGGTTGAAGATGACGTAGATGCTGTTCACGCCTTGGGCATCGAGCTAGCGAGTACATTGTGCGAAGATTTGCTCCGAGCTGGCGCACCCAGCCTTCACTTCTATACTATGAATAGTGCAACTGCCACCAAAGAGATCTATAGGAATCTAAACAATGCTCACTAAAGAGGCCTTCAACGCAAAGTGGAGTACCTTGCATAGTGATGCGCCGATAAAAGGCGCAGTTGCTTGGTGGCTCAATATCTCCTATCGCTTTGGTTTGATCGCCACACTGCTTCGTATCTCCCCAAATGTTTTAACACTTCTTGGGCTTCTGAGCGCGGCGATGACAGCGATCACAGCAACTTCATGGTGGGCAGTTCTTTTTCTTGTATTTTCACTCTTTTGCGATGGAATCGATGGCAGCGTTGCGATATTTCAAAAGCGTGAGAGCGCATGGGGAGCAACTCTCGACTCTGTTGTCGATCGAATCAGCGAAGCTTTTTGGCTGTATGCCCTTTATGTCATTGGGATTCCTGCTTGGCTTGCCATTGCTCTATGGAGCATCGCTGCATTCCAAGAGTATGCGCGAGCCAAGTTAAGCTCATTGGGTGTTCGCGATATCGGTGTTGTAACTCCGGCTGAGCGACCTGTGCGCGCGAGCTTTCTTTTCGTAGTTCTCATCATGAACCAGCTTGAACTATCGGGTGTCGTACTTTTATCATATGGATTTCTGTTGCTACAAATAGTTAGTTTTATCGTTGTGGTGCGTTATGCGCGTTCCCAATTGCATTAGCAACTAATTCACCACTCATTCCAACTAGAGGTAAACCACCACCTGGATGTGCCGATCCTCCCACACAGTAAAGATTCTTAATTGGTGAGCGGTTCTTTGCCCTCATAAATGCAGCTCGTGCTCCATTACTAGAAGTTCCATAAATAGATCCCCCTGGCGCATTCATCGTGCGCTCCAAATCCGCTGGGGTTCTAATTGTTAAAGACTCTAAGCGATCGCGTACTGGAATCCCGCGCGCTTCAATCTGGTCGATAATGCTATTGGCATAGCTTCGCGCAAAGCTTTCATCGCTCCAATCAAAGCCGTCTGGGCCATGGTGCGGTGCATTGACGAGCACTGACCAACTTTCTAAGCCTTCACCTTTAACCATCTGCGGATCATCTGGTGCACAGATATAGATCGTTGGTTTTTTGACCGGTAGTTGAGTGCTGAAAATTGCATCGAACTCAGCATCGTAATTTTCGGGAAAGAGAATTGTATGGTGATTGAGCGTAGAGGCGCCGTCCTTTCTCAGCCCTAGAAGAAGTGAAAATCCTGCGATAGATTTTTCAGCCTGCGCTAAATTCTTACGCACCCTGCGCAGCTTTCGCTTTTCTCCTTTGATTAGTTGCTTATAGATAAGGGAGGCATCGGCGTTAGCCACAACCGCATCGGCAATTACAACTCGTCCATCGGCTAGTCGAACTCCTGTGGCAGCGCCCTTTTCAACGGTGATCTCTTCGACCTGCGAGTTGAATTCAAACTCAACACCGACATCTAAAGAACGTTGGTGAACGAGCGTTGCCAAAGTTCCGAGTCCGCCAGAGATATGCCAGGCCCCAAAGGCCTCTTCGACATAGGCGATCGTTGCAAGAACAGCCGGAGCCTTACGGGGATCAGAGCCGCTATATGTGGCATATCGATCAAGGATAAATCGAAGATGCTGGTCGGGCAGAAGCTCATTGGCAAATGTTCGTAGGGATTTCCAAGGCGCGATCGTGAAAATATCGCGAATTAAAGTTCTACGTTTCAAAAGATCCAGAGGTGATCGCAGCTCTGATTCAACAAAAGGTTCGCGCGAAACATCCCACATCTTTGTAGCACGTTTCATCATCTGATCCCATTGATCGGCGGCATCGCTGCCATAGGTATCACGAACGGCGTTAAGAGTGTGATGGCGGGAGAGATTGGCGAACTTTACATTTGTTCCATCGGTAAAACGGTAATCAAAGGAGGGATCAACTGCCTTTATTTCGCAGAGTAATCCAAGTGGCTTACCAGTTCGGATGAAGAAATCTTTATAGACCGCCGGCAATGTCAATAGTGATGGTCCAGTGTCGAATGCAAACTTTCCAATCCATTCGGTGCGAAGCTTGCCACCGTAAGTATCGGATGCTTCAAAGAGCGTAACTGAGTGACCACTTCGAGCTAATCGAGCAGCGGCGGTCATGCCACCCATGCCGGCGCCAATGACAACAATCTTCATACCGGACGACCCTTCCATTGGATATCTCCACGCATGAGGTATGAGTAAAAAATGAGATATATAAGCAATGTACTTGAGATTGGGTGCAAGAGTGAATCGATAATTCTTGTACGAGCCCGATTAGCACTCATCATTCGCGAAGCTACTATGAGTACAAAAGCGAGCCAGGCCCAGGCTGAACCCACCAGGGCAAAAATGATAGGAGCAATTCCTGTAAGAAAAAGAAAGAAGATAGCGCACAGTGATCCGAAGGGCGATCCAAAAGCGTGACGAAGTGATTTGCCATATCCTGCCTCAATCTCACTCCAGGATGAATACATTCGGCATTCGGCGATGCTGGCACCATTAACAACAACACCATGAGAACCTGTTTTCAATAGTTGCCGCGCCAGAAATACATCATCTAACACATCGGCTTTGACCGATTCGTATCCACCAACTAGAAGGAGTGCTCTTTTTCGAACAATAAAGAACTGGCCATTGGCAACGGCCATAGATGAAAATGATGCCTTCTCTGCGATGCCAAGTAGCAGCGTAGACATCCAGGACCATTGCAAAAGTGGCTGAATGAGCCGCTCACTCAAACTATGAGTGATTTGCCGGGGATACGGTGAGAGAAAATCCAATCTCCTCGACTTCATTAAAGTAATCGACTTATTAATGGCATCAGGTGAGAGTCGAACATCGGCATCGATAGAGACAATTATTTCACCCCTTGATGCTTCAAGCAGCTGTTGAAGCGCCCATGTTTTGCCAATCCATCCAGGCGGCAAAGGGCTGCCCTGAATAACCTTCGCATTTGTATGGCGAGATAGAGCCGATGTGAGCAGATCAAAGCTCTCATCCTCAGAGTTGTCATTTAAGAATAAGTACTCAACATTCGTAAGCGAGTTCTGAGAAAGCAATGAGCTCACAAGCCCAGATATGTTTTCAGCCTCATTACGAAGCGGCACAATAACGCTGACGAACTCTGTAACCTCGCT
>WLHG01000021.1 GCA_009702845.1 Actinomycetota bacterium | reverse complement strand
GGCTTTTCAAGAACTGATATCACATGCGTTGTAATCGGTTGTCGTCCAAGTGGAAGCTCGCGCAAAGTTGAGACATCGAGATCTCCAAAGACTGTCATGGCAACGGTACGTGGGATCGGCGTAGCTGTCATAACTAATAAATGTGGAGGCTTCTGTGCCTTTACTTTAAGAGCATCACGTTGTTCAACACCAAATCTATGTTGCTCATCGACAACGATTAAACCTAAATCATTAAACTCAACTTTTTCACCTAGAAGGGCGTGTGTGCCAATAATAATTCCAGCTGCACCTGTTGCAGCTAATGAGAGCGCCTCTTTACGCGCGGGTGCACTTTGTGATCCTGTAATAAGTGTGAGTCGAGTTGCCTTATCAGCACTCCCAAGTGTGCCGCCAAGTGCTAACGGACCTAAGAGTTTTTCAAAGGTACGCACATGTTGTGCCGCCAAAACCTCGGTCGGTGCAAGAAGAGCGGCCTGTCCCCCGCTATCGACAACGGCCAACATTGCACGTAGTGCGACAACGGTCTTTCCCGAACCAACTTCACCTTGTAGTAAGCGATGCATGGGGTGAGCCTGTGCTAAATCCTCTTCAATCTCTTTTATTACCGAGAGTTGACCGCCTGTTAATTCAAATGGAAGAGCGGCATCAAAGGCCTCGAGGAGTCCTCCTTTAATAGTTTTCCGCGAAATAGTATTTAGTTTTCTTAACTCATTGCGACGCATCACTAACATTAATTGCAGTAAGAATGCCTCGTCATATGTCAACCTCTCACGTGCTCTATCTGCATGTTCTAAATCCGCTGGTTTATGTAGTTGTACAAGGGCTTGCTGCAAAGTTGGATAGTTATGCGCGCTCCTAATCTCCTCAGGTAGATAATCTGCTACCTCATCCAAGGATTCAATTGCCATATCCACACACTGTGAAATCTTCCACGATGGCATTTTTGCCGTTGCTGGATAGACCGGTAAGTACTTTCCTGCAAAGCCATCAATTGCATTCTCGACATCGGCGCCGTCGGCGATCATCTGATAATCAGGGTGGGCCAACTGTTTGCGCTTATTGAAGATTCCGACTTTTCCGGCAAATAATCCCTGACTGCCAACCTTGAGCTCCTTTTCACGCCAAGCTTGATTAAAGAATGTGAGGGCGAGTTTTTCTCGGCCATCTGTGACGATGACCTCCAAAATACTTCCCTTTCGTCCTCGAATCGGACGGGTGGTGCAACTATGTACCTCGGCGAGAATAGTTACCTCGTCGCCTTCGTGTAACTCGGCAATATCTGAGAGCTCTCCGCGCACCATATATCGACGGGGATAGTGACGCATGAGATCGCCGACCGACTTAATACCGAATGCATCGGCAAGGGCTTTTGAGGTCCGATCACCCACAACGTCGGAAAGCTTGCTCTCAAGGTTTGCCACTTGGTGATTCTCTCGCCTTTTTAGGCCATGGGCGCTGGTGCCACGCGTGGATTGGCGTCCTAGTACCAGTTCGCGATACCCTTTCGCCTTGTCCGATAGGGACGAAAGTACCAATCACTAAATCTAAAAGGAGTACCGACGTGGCAGCAACATGCGATATCTGTAGCAAAGGGCCAAGCTTTGGCAACAACGTTTCCCACTCACAGGTAAAGACTCGTCGTCGCTGGAATCCAAATATTCAGCGCGTACGCACAATGGTTGGCTCAACACCTAAGCGTCAAAACGTATGTACTTCTTGCCTTAAGGCTGGAAAAGTTACTCGTTAATTCTTAACTTTTAATTGAAATGGCGCCAGGTATCTGGCGCTTTTTTCATTTCCAAACCAGTTACGCCGCTACCTTCTATAACTGTGCCTACGCACAAACCCGGTAGATCCACCCCGGTTGCCAGAAAAACATGATCTTCCCCGCCGGCAAAGATCCACTGCCAAACATCTGCGCCCTCTTTATTAGCTAACTCATTGAGTGCAATAAATTCGGGGTCTGCCACGAAACTCTCTTTTGAAAAATTAAAACCATGCCCGCTAGCCTGCGCCATCTGCCCAGCCTGCGTAATGAGTGAATCACTTACATCGCACATCGAAGTTGCACCTGAATGCGCCAGTGCGCTGGCCGCCGAATAATCAACGTTTGGTGCGCAGAACTCTTCAATTGCATAAGCCTCTAAATCATCTACCCCATCTTTTTCAATGACAGCAAGTCCAGCGGCCGACCAGCCAGGAAGTGAAGATAAGTAGATTGAATCTCCAACGTGTGCTCCGCCGCGAGTTATCGCTTTTTCAACTTCTCCAATGGCGGTAATTGAAATAACCTTAATCGCACCGCGCGTTAAATCTCCGCCAACAACTGCGGCTCCACAACTCTTAGCTTCGTGGGCAATGCCATGGGCTAGATCGCTAATCCATTCCATCGTTTCAGAGCCAGTCAGAGTCACTGCTACTACCAAGTATTGCGGCAGCGCCCCCATCGCATAGATATCGGCCAGGTTTGCCGCCGTTATCTTTCTCCCAATATCAAATGCTCCCGACCACTCGAGATTAAAATGCGTTCCCTCGACTGCCATATCGGTCGTAATCACTGATTGAGGTGAGCTCTTAACGACCGCGCCGTCATCGCCAATGCCGACAAGAACTCCAGCGTGAGGGCTTTGAAAGATTTCTGCCAAGGTGGCGATAACCTCGGCCTCGTTAAAGTTCATAGTTCTAACCTTAATCCACTGGCCAGTATTGCCCTCTCTGAAGTAGCCTTTGGCCACCAACGAAAGGAAAAGCGATGTCAATACAGGCCTATATTTTAATTCAGACCGAGGTCGGCAAAGCTAGTTCGGTTGCTAAAGCAGTCTCTGCAATCGCAGGTGTGACTCTCTCTGAAGGTGTTACCGGTCCATACGATGTCATCATGCGTGCAGAGGCGCCGAGCATGGAAGAGTTCGGGCGCGTTATCTTGTCAAAGGTGCAGGCGGTTCCTGGAATTACTCGCACTTTGACGTGCCCAGTTACTTATTAATTAACCTGACTTAACTTACTGTGCGCACATTATTTCGCAATGCACAGTGCTGGACCGCTGGAAAAGTAATCTTCGATGGCATCCTCGTTGAAAATGGAACCATCATCGCCACTGGCAGCCAAGCCCATGCTTTGCAGTTTGATAAAACTGTTGATCTAGAACATCTATTTGTCATACCAGCATTTCTTGATGGTCATGCGCATCCAATTTTTGGTGGGCGTGAGGCCGCTGGCCCACAGATTAATGGACTTGCCTCACTCGATGAAATTCTCAACGTAGTTAAAATCTATGCCAATGAAAATCCTGAAGAGCCTTGGATTATTGGTGGAGCTTATGAAGCGGGCATTATTTCTGGCGGAGATTTCGATGCTCACTGGTTGGATAGCGTTGTAAGTGATCGCCCAGTTGTCTTACATGCCGTTGACCATCATACGATTTGGGTAAATAGTGAAGCTTTGCGACGTGCGAACATAAACGAGCTAACAACAGATCCCACCGGTGGCACAATCGCCCGCCGCTCGGATGGTTCACCAAAGGGAACTCTGCGCGAGCCAAGCGCAATAGATTTAATACTAGATAAGGCGCCGGCCGATTCGATTTCAAGTGACGTGGCAGCGATTAAACGCGCATGTGATGCTTATGAGCGAGTCGGAGTTACCGCCGCCATGGATTCATGGGTTGAAAAGGATATGGCACTTGCCTATTTAGCCGCGGCGAAATCTGGAGATTTAACTATTGCTATGAATCTTTCACTCTTGGCATCGCCGAGTACGTGGCAATCAAAGATTGACGAGTATGTGGCATTGCGAGAAGAGTTTGCAGCGTTACCTAATTCTGAGTTAGTTAAAGCTAACAGTATTAAATTCTTAGCCGATGGCGCACTATCTGCCGGCACTGCCGCGTTAATGGAGCCCTATCTTGATAAACCTGATTCAGCAGGAATCAAGATATGGGGTGATGACGAACTCTTAGATGCCGTAGCAAAGTTCGACATGCTCAAATTCCAGATCCATATTCACGCGATCGGCGACGCCGCAGTAAAACAGGCTTTGAATGTCATTGAAGCGATGCAGCGCATTAACCCTCACTGGGATCGTCGCCCAGTTATCGTCCATGCACAATTAATCTGCGACGAAGATCTACTGCGATTTAAAAGGCTAGGTGTCATCGCCAATATTCAGCCACTGTGGTGCTATTTAGATCCGATGAATAAGGATTTAATCCTGCCCCGAATTGGCCATGCAAGAAATAATCTCCAGTATCGCCTCCGAACAATGCTAGATAGCGGAGTCTTTATAGCCTTTGGCAGCGATTGGCCCGTTACAAGTGAGAATCCCTTGCGAGCATTGGCCGTGCCTATTAATCGATTAAGTCCGGGGACTGAGAATGAAGATGGCTGGAATACCTCTGAGGCAATTACAATGGGTGAATCGCTCACCTTTTATACGAAAAACGTTGCTCAGCAAATGTTTCGCGAAGAAGAGCGTGGCGCACTAGAGATAGGCATGAAAGCTGACTTTATAGTTCTAGAAAGAAATCTCTTCCATGTCGATCCCAAGGAGGTAGCCACCGTGAAGATCAAAGCCCTCTATCGCAATGGCTCTCCGGTTGGGATTAATTCGTGAGTACTGCAATACACCGATCAACTCGTGTGACCGACATTTTGAGCTATGCCCACGATGCATCGCATTACATGCTCAAACCTGAAGCTGTTTATACTCCTGAAACCCCCGAAGAGTTAGCGCAGATTCTTGCATTAGCCACCGAACTTCGTAAAGGTGTCACCTTTCGCTCGGGCGGAACAAGTCTGAGCGGACAGGCCGTTACAAATGGCTTGATGATCGATACGCGTAAACATTTTCGCGCAATTGCAATTGGAAAAGATGGGCTCACTGCGAGCGTAAGTCCGGGCGCGACTGTCAGGGCCGTCAATGCTGCTTTGGCCAGACACGGAAGGAAGCTGGGTCCTGATCCAGCAAGTGAAATCGCCTGCACTATCGGTGGAGTCGTAGCCAATAACTCAAGTGGAATGTGCTGCGGTACCGAGCAAAACTCTTATCGAACGATTGAATCACTTGTGCTCGTCCTACCTAATGGACTTGTAGTCGATACCGGCGCACCTGATGCAGACGCTGCTTTGAAGTTACAAGCCCCCGTCATTCACGCAGGTTTGATTCAACTTCGAGAACGAATTCGTTCTAACCCAGATTCAGTTACAACTATCGAAAGATTATTTAGCATTAAAAACACTATGGGCTATGCAGTCAACTCATTCCTAGATTTTGACTCCCCCGTGAAAATCTTGGAGCATCTCATCATCGGAAGTGAAGGCACTCTTGCCTTCATTGCAAAGGCGCGATTCACAACAGTTCCTGCATATTCGCACATGGCTACCGGTCTTCTCATCTTTTCCAGCCTAGCCGATGCCACACGCGCACTTCCTGATTTAGTAAAGGCGGGCTTTGCAGCAATTGAGTTGATGGATGCGACAAGTCTTCGAGTTGCACAGCGCGATCCCCAGGCAACACCAGAGCTACAATCGATTTCAGTTGATAAGCAGGCCGCGCTACTCATCGAATTTCAAGAGGCTACGCAAGAGCTCCTTGATGCCAAGGTCTCAGCAGTTACGCCACTTCTTAACTCACTTACACTGATTCAACCTCCAAACCTGACCAGTGATTCAACGCTTCGACATCAAATCTGGCACATTCGCAAGGGGCTCTACGCCACCGTTGCCGGAAATCGCCCCGCTGGAACAACGGCCTTACTTGAAGATATTGCCGTTCCAGTCTCTGAACTTCTCTCAACGTGTGAAGAGTTGATACAACTCTTTGCGCGCCATGGCTATACCGACAGCGTGATCTTTGGTCATGCCCGTGATGGAAATATTCACTTCATGCTCAACGAAGAGTTCGAAAAGCCCGAAAAACTTAGCCGCTACAACGCATTCACACTCGATATGGTCGAGTTAGTACTTAAGCATGGTGGCACATTAAAGGCCGAGCATGGCACAGGTCGAATGATGGCTCCTTTTGTTCAAAGACAGTATGGCCAAGAGATTTATGAAGTCATGTGCTCGCTCAAAGAGCTTCTAGATCCTGCAGGGATTTTAAATCCGGGTGTAATTCTCACGCAGAACCGGAACTCACATATTGAAGACCTAAAGATTATTCCAACAATCGAGGCCGTTGCTAACTCATGCGTAGAGTGCGGATACTGCGAGCCAGTATGTCCAAGTAAGAATCTCACCCTCACTCCCCGCAATCGCATCATTATGCGCCGCGAGCTCGCTCTGGCGCAGGCTCGAGGGGATCGCAAAACCTCAAAAGAGATTGAAAAAGCTTTTGCTTATGATGGCAGGGACACATGTGCCGTTGATGGCATGTGTGCAACAGCCTGCCCTCTCTCAATTAATACTGGCTCTCTCGTACGTGAATTGCGTAGCGAAAGTGCAAAGCCTATTTTTAACACCCTTTGGACTTTAGCTGCTCATAACTGGTCAGCGTTTACGCGGATCGCATCTATCGGACTCAAAGTCGGTCATCGGATCCCTGGTTTCAGAAAATATCCAACCGGAGGCAGACGTCGTAAGCCACTAGAGAATGAAAACCCTGTCGCGATCTTCTTTCCCTCCTGCGTTGGAACTCTCTTCGGAACGAGTGACTCTTCGCAGGCGCTTCTCACACTTGCAAAGCGTGCTGGCATTGACCTTGCAATACCTAAAGGTATTGATGCAATGTGTTGCGGAACGCCATGGAAGTCAAAGGGTTATGTAGATGGATATAAGGTTATGCAGAACTCAGTTATTGAATCTCTCGTTAAGGCATCTATCGATGGAAAACTTTCAATAGTCACTGATGCCGCTTCGTGCTCCCATGGCCTACAAGAGCTTCTTGCATCGGATTCCAGACTCACAGTCATTGACTCTGTCGAATTTGTCGAGAAGTTTATTCTGCCAAAACTCTCCGTTAAGAAAACGGCATCTATTGCAGTGCACCCCACCTGTTCTACGACCGCCCTTGGCATCAGCAACTCTCTGAATGCAATCTCACAGGCAATATCTAGTGAGGTTTTCGTGCCAGAGAACTGGGGTTGCTGCGCATTTGCGGGTGATCGCGGCTTTACCTTCCCCGAGCTCACCAAATCTGCCACAGAAAAGCAGGCGGCGGAAGTACTTCTTCGTAACGACGATTTTTATGTATCAGCAAACCGAACCTGCGAAATAGGCATGACTCAAGCAACTGGTAAAAAGTATCGCCACATCATCGAAGTTCTCGAAGAACTCTCCCGATAACTCTCTTTAGCGATCATTAACTCGTGGTCCCAGAACTCTTTAAGTTGGTAAAGCTTATTAATTTCGGCCTAAGAAAGTATTGATGCTTTGCGCTAAATAGAGTTGCGCCTCTGTCGCAACCTCTGGCGCAATGCCAGCCAAAATATTAAAGCCGTGAATGGCTCCCTCAAACTCTTTAAAAATTACCTTCACACCCGCCGCTTCAAGGGCATTGGCGTAAAACCGTCCGTCATCGGCTAAAGGATCGTATTGGGCAGTCACCAAGACCGTTGGTGGCAGGCGAGTTAAATCTTTACAGTAGGCCGGAAATGTATATGGGTTACGAAGATCTGCATCGGATCCAATATATTGAAACTCAAACCAGCGCATAACTTTGGATGTTAGGCCGTAGCCTTCAGCATTTTCTATGGCGCTCGGTAGTGATCCATCATTGCCGGTGCATGGATACACGAGCATCTGGAAAGCCAAATCTACTAAATTAGTATCTCGACACTTAATTGCAACTGCCGCAGCAAGGTTTCCTCCCGCACTATCGCCACCGACTCCAATCTTCGTTGCATCAACCTGCAGAAGAGCCGCATTCTTTACAACCCAAGCCAGAGCTGTGTAGCAATCATTAAGGGGCGCCGGAAAAGGATGTTCGGGTGCTTTACGGTACTGAACCTGAACTACAACGAAATTTCCCTTATTTGCTAGAGAGCAAGCGGTAGGTTCATTCCCATCCATATTCCCAATTACCCAACCCCCACCGTGGAAATAAACTAATACCGGAAGGTTAGGCTCAGCGTTCGGCCGATAAATTCTTATGGGTAGATAGCCGTTGGGACCTGAAATTATTCGATTTTCGATACTAAAGATAGGTTCGGATTTTCCAATAAATTCTGGGTTCGGAAGTGTTCGATATCTGTAATCTTCCATGGACATTTCCCATGGGGCAGGCATAGGCGCTTTTTCGCGCAGCGCAAGATAGTCGGCGTACTCTCTTTTAAGTGCCAAGGATCAATTACCCAACGTTCCATTAGTGCGAGCACGAGCTGTGGTGATTAAGGCGGTAATCAATTCAGAATAGCCAACACCACTTGCGGCCATTAACTTCGGATACATAGATGTAGAAGTAAAGCCTGGCATCGTGTTGATCTCATTGATAATTACTTCACCTCGATCACTATAAAAGAAATCTACACGAGCTAGGCCGCTGCACCCAAGGGCTTTAAATGCCTGCACGGCCCGAATGCGAATCTCATCACTTGCAGCCTTTGGAATATCGGCTGGAAGATTTACCGTTGTTGCGCCATCTAAGTATTTAGCTTCAAAGTCGTAAAACTCAAATCGACTATCGATCACAATTTCGCCTACAAATGAGGCTTGCACCGTGCCATTACTTTCAAGCACTGCGCACTCGATTTCTCGGCCCACAATCGCGGTTTCAATCATAACTTTGCGATCAAAAGAAAAAGCATCATTTAGCGCAGTTTCTAATCCAGCGGCCGATTTAACTTTGCTAGTCCCCCGACTCGAGCCACCACGGGCGGGCTTAACAAAGACGGGATATGAAAGATTCGCGATCTTCGACTGCCAATCTTCAACTGTAACCACAATGCCAGCGGCAACGTTCATGCCAGCGGCGGAAAAGACGGTCTTGGAAAACGACTTATCCATTGCCGCAGCCGATGCCATTACTCCGCTACCAACGTAGGCGATATCGGCGATTTCAAGAAAACCTTGGATTGTGCCATCTTCACCATAAGGACCGTGTAGAACTGGGAAAACAACGTCAATATCTAAAGCTTTTCCATCGATGGAGAAGCCATGAACATCGGCGACAAGTGGCCTGGCGTTTTCATCAACGGATGGAAGTTGGCCACCAACAATTGCTAATGGATAGTCGTTGGGGAGTAATACCCAGTTACCTTCCTTGGTAATACCAATCAAAACTGCATTAAATTTTGCCGTATCTAAACCTGCAAGGACTCCCCCTGCAGATAGACAGGAGATTTCATGTTCACTACTGCGACCTCCGCAGATAATTGCAACGGTTATCTTGCTCATCGAATGAAGTTCTCTCCACGCGTGGTTATCTCCATCAAGCGATCAAAGGCCTGCATCGGCGTAAGTGTCCCGGCGCAAACATCGGCGACGGCTTCGATCACTGGGATCTCGATACCCACGCGACGGGCGATTTCAACAACTGCACTGGATGAGGCTACGCCCTCAACGGTCTTGGGCACTTCTTCGCGCGCAATTTCCATCGACCCTGAGCGACCCAATGCCTCGCCAAAGGTGCGATTGCGTGAGAGAGGTGAGCCGCAACTTGCAACCAAATCGCCCATACCGGCTAATCCCGCTGCGCTGAGCGGATCGGCGCCATGAGCTGCCGACAGTCGTGCAACTTCATTAAGACCTCGAGTAATGACCATCGCTTGAGTATTTTCACCAAAGCCCATACCAATCGACATTCCAACGGCCAGAGCGATGACAGATTTAATCGCACCTGCGAATTCGCAGCCCAAAATATCGGTGGAGGTATAGACACGATAATAGGGAGTTGCAAAGAGTTTCATCACCTTTTCAGCTGTGATCATCGTGTGCGCTGCAACTACTGCTCCAGCTGGTTGTCGCAGAATCAGCTCACTAGCTAAGTTAGGGCCAGTAATAATTGCAATATTCTCTGTCGCCATAACATCTTCAATAATCTGCGACATACGAAGCGAACTACCCACTTCTATGCCTTTTAAGGTGCTTATATATAAGGCATTTGGCGCGGCTAAGTGTTTCCAGGAATTTAGGTTTACGCGAAGAGTTTGAGCTGGAATTGCTAACACGTAAATTGAAGAGTATTCAAAAGCCTGAACTAAATCCGTAGTTGCACTCAATCCTGCCGGTAAGGAACTGCTTCCGAGATATCGAGAGTTGATATGTTTTTCATTTATCTCATCTACAACCTCTTGATTGCGACCCCACATTAAAACATGATTTCCGGCATCGGAGAGCACTTGAGCCATCGTGCTACCCCACTGACCCGTACCAAAGACGGTTACTTTGCTCATCGCTTCTTTTTAAAGTTTCCGGTGCGCGGCAAATCTGAGTTGTGCGGATCAAAGATTTCTACTGGTCGTTTCTCTCCCCGTAG
>WLHG01000020.1 GCA_009702845.1 Actinomycetota bacterium | reverse complement strand
GCGATTTGAAATGGATCAAATTCAAAATCGAATGTAGAAAGGAACTCTTGGGTTACAGGATGAGCGCCGCGAACTTTGGCAGCTGCATATTTTTGAGCGGGTGTACTCATGGAAGCCACGTCTGCATAACGCCTGGGATACATTCTGCGGTTATTGGAAGCGGGCCAATCCGTTCGCCGTCTGCATAGGCCACCGCTTCGGCTTTAATGCTTACTTTCTTGCTTCGTACAATCTCAACTGCTGGATGTGTCACGTGGGTACCTTTAAAAACCCGTGGAAAGACTTTCAAGAACTCAAGTTTTGATACAGGGTGCAAGACCATGACATCGAAGTACCCATCGTGAATATCTGCATCCGGACATACCAACATTCCGCCACCATAAGAGCGCCCGTTTGATACAGCGATGAGCATCGCTTGAGTAGAGATTGTCCGATCATCTAAAGTTATTTCGTAATGACGGGGTGAGAAACGTGGCAGTTCGATCGCTATTGCGACGTTATATTTCATTGGGCCCTTTGGCCAAGACATTGTGTTGGCCTTCTCATTTACAATCGAATCAAAGCCCGTTGATAAAATAGCTCCGAACCACTCGCCATCTACTAACCCTAGATCCATAGTTTTCGGTGACGTGGAGATAATTGACTCTAGATACGGATCAATTGAGTCAAGTGACCATCCAAGGGTTCGGACAAAATCATTACCGGTACCCGCTGGAATGACAGCTAGAGGAATCTGGGCCGGCACCGTCTTTTGGAGTACAACGTGGGCTAACCCATCTCCACCAACGGCGATGACGCCCTGGCATTGAGGATTCTTTGCAATGAAGATTGATAGGTGTGTGACGAGAGAGATCGCTGAATCGCCAGAGACTATCTCGTGCTCAACTCCACGCGCGCTTAAGAATCCAGCAACATGTCGGCCTATAGATGCACCTCTTCCGCTACCAGAGGTTGGATTTATAACTAGCGCCCACATAGGGCGACCTTATCGCTCAATCACTCGATAGGTGTTGCGGCCTCGATAGTTGAAACACCTGTTTGAAGGCTAGAGGAACGTTTATCGCGACGCCTATCGACTAATAGGGCGATTCCACCAGCCATAAAGTACAGAAGGCACAGGGGAAGTGCTAAAAGCGCCATGGTAAATGGATCTGCCGTCGGGGTAAAGGCGGCGGTAAAGAGAACGATGCAAAAAATCCAAATTCGCCATGGCCGAAGTATGGTCTCTCCCCGAAGAAAACCAATGAGGTTAAAAGTCACTAGAAATATCGGAAGTTCAAAGGCTAAGCCAAAGAGCAAGATAATGCGCATAACAAAATCTAAGTAATCATCGAACTTCACCAAGTTTGAAAGCGCATTAGGCGTAAAGCCGAAGAGAACTTTTATAGCAATGGGAAGTACGAGATAGCCTAAAGTCGCACCAATTGCGAAGAAAGGTGTTGCACTCACTAAGAAGAGGACTGAGTTTCGCTTCTCTTTACGGTGCAGGCCTGGAGCGATAAATGCCCAGAGTTGATAGAGCCAAAGAGGCGCCGAGAGAATTACACCGGCAAGGAGTGCGACCTTGATTTGTAGATTAAGCGGACCGAGAACACCATTGATATAGAGCGAACCGCAATGCGTAGCCCCAGAGCTTTGTGCCGCTTTAAGATCACAGACAGGCAGAGCAAGCTGAGTAATAATCTCATTATAAAAATACCATCCAACAAAGGATGCAAGGACTATCGCGATAGCTGCGCGGAAAACCCTCTTCCTTAGTTCGCGAAGATGATCAAGCAGGGGCATCCGTGCGTCTGAAATGGACGCCATGAGTAACTACTTCTCGGGAGTTGTTTCGCCCTCACTCTTTTTTTCCTCAGTATTCATCTCCTTTATCTCACTCTTAAAAATACGCATTGAGCGACCAAGTGAGCGAGCAGAATCTGGGAGGCGCTTTGCGCCGAAGAGTACGAGTACGACAATTAAGAGAATCAGGATATGACTTGGCTCTTTCAGAAACATGAGGTGAACTCCCTTTTTGACGTATATGAAATCGAATGGAGAAAGGCTACCGCAGAGCCCTCAACAATGGGTAGGGGGATTTATCGCCCCTGGTAGCGACTGAGTAGCGACTGTGCCGAAAGCAGGATTTCGTTACGAATACTGGCAGGTTCCACCACCTCGACGCTCCCTGCCGATGCCAATACAGAACGTCTAATCCACTCTGTGGAAAAAGAGACGACCCGAAGATTTGCTGTGAACTCCTCTTTATTGATGGCAAACCTCTCAATTACGTGTCGAGGTCTGGAGTGGGCGTGAATTGTGTAAGAAATCCCCTGGCTCTGAACATGTGCGCTCATTGGGATTGATTCAATAACCGTCGATTTCGCAGCCGCCTCTTGAATCCGGTCCAGTCTAAAACTGCGCAATGCATGAGCGCTTTGGCACACTCCCCACAGATACTCAAAGCCATTCTCTTGACGTAGTTCAATTGGAATGACTACGCGCCTTGAAATTTCATCTGAATAGGATGAATGGTAGAGAATCTCTACCGCTCCTTTTTTTATTAGCGAGCTCTCGATTATTGCGCGCATTGAACCAGGAGTTGCAGGAACCGCACTCATCTTTGATGGAATTGAACTTCGATGTGAAAGTCGGTTGATCAAGTCGATTGCGAGCAGTTTAAGATCGTCGCGATCACTTGGAAGGGATGCGACTACAACATCAAGACCAAGCAAGAGCGCAATTATCTCCTCATCGCTGAGAGCACGAGGACTGGAAAGAGTTTCGGCATTGTGTATCGTTACAAATCCCGATTCGAATGATAGATCCATGAGTTCAAGCGGCGTATAACCGGGCAGTCCGCACATCCAAAGAGTGGTTAAATCTGCAATCATTTGAGCATCGGTGACATCAAAATTCTCACTTAAAGCCTTGAGCTCTATCCCTTGGTGAGAAGCTAGAAATGGCACAAGATCTAAGAGTCTGGCGGTACGCCCAAGTGGAGTTTGAACTGGCTTAGACATGGTGAGCCACAATCTCATTAAGCTTCGCGATAATCTGCGTTTTCAAACTCTCAGGCTCGATTATCAAAGCATCTTCACCATGCCAAAGCACAAGCTCTATAAATCTCTCAGCGTCGATGTAGCTCGACGTGATCCGATCCCACTCACCCATGTCTGTTATCGTCAATGCGCTGGTGCGGAGTAATTGAGCTTTACCTTTTCGCAGATCTATAGTTGCGGTGCCAGCTATCTCTTGATTTTCAAAGTGGGCAAATAGATCAAAGCCAACCGGTATCTCATAACCCTGATTAGCTTTAGAGATAGAAATATCTCCCTCTATTCGATCCAATCTAAAGATACGTATCTGTGATTTATCAACATCGTTACCCGCTAGATACCAGAATGAATCTCTAGTAGCGATGGTAAACGGCTCAATAGTTCGCAGCTGGATCTCTAAGTTTGAGGAAATATAAGAAAAACTTATGCGCGCCCGCTTGGATATGGCGTTTGTAATAATTTGAAAGTCCTTGTGCGCGGGATTAAAACGAGGAGCTATTGCAGGTAGTGCATCCAAATCAGACTCCACTCCGACTGAGCGAAGTTTAGTCAGGGCGTTATGTGCAGGTGCATCGAGTGCAGCGCCTCTCCACGCTTCGGCCGCTAATGAGAGTAGAGCGATCTGAACCCCAGAGATTTCGCCAAGATCGAGCGAATACTTTTCCGGTTTAATGCGATAACCCGCTTCATCCTCAAAAACCGAATCAAAACTACCTACCTCAATTGCAACACCTAGGTTACGAAGATCATCTTTGTCACGTTCAAACATTCGCTCTTTAGTCTCTTCACTCCCCTCGTATCCATCTACCGAGCGAAAAATCTCACTCTTGGTTAGATATCTTTTGGTGGCGAGTAAGGCGATAGTTAGATTGATTAACCTTTCAATCTTCCGAGACACCGTAGGCCCCTTTTGCAGGTCGGCGGCGACGAGCTAGAACTTCAACACCTGGAGCCATGCGACGCGATTGAATAAGAAAACCTGTGTGACCAATCATGCGTTGTTGGGGACGCACAGCTAAACCTTCATGATGCCATCCGCGCACAATCGTCTCTGAACTCTCGGGTTCGGTAAATCGCCCATCGGCTTTAATCGCTTCGGCTGTAACTGATAACTGGGTTGTTGTTGCCACGTATGCCATAAAGACTCCGCCAGGACGAAGTGCGCGCGCAGCTAAATCTACGCACTCCCATGGAGCGAGCATGTCTAAAATCACTCGATCATACTCATCGGACACAACTTGCTCCTGTAGATCCCCAACGGTTAATCTCCAATGAGTCGGTAAGGATCCAAAATAATTTTCTATATTTGATGTCGCATTCTCTGCGAAGTCGGCTCGGCGTTCAACTGAATGAACGCTTCCCGTATCCCCCACAGCGCGAAGCAGAGAGATAGTCAGGGCGCCGCTTCCGACGCCAGCCTCTAAAACACGGGCCCCTGGGTAGATATCGGCCAAGCCTAGGATCATCGCAGCATCTTTTGGATAGACGATGGTGGCGCCCCGTGGCATCGTTAAAACATAATCGGCAAGTAGAGGTTTAAAGGCAGTGAATTTAAGACCTGCCGTCGTGCTTACTACTGAGCCTTCTGGCATCCCCACTAGATCATCATGAGAAATCCACCCCTTGTGAGTGTGCCACTCTTTTCCGGCAACGATGGTGAAGCTATACAACTTGCCCTTGGGGTCGGTCAATTGAATACGATCACCGATTGCGAAATACCCTAAGTTCGACACGGGAGTATCTTAGGCGAAAATATTTGTCGAGATACGAGTATCTTGCGTGACGTGAGTACAGATCCCAGACTTCGGCTTTCGCCTAGCAGCGTCAATGATTACAACAACTGTCCACAACTCTACAAGTACCGTTCGATAGATCGGCTACCCCAGCCCCCCAGCCTTGATGCCGAGCGAGGAACTTTGGTTCACACGGTCCTTCACGATCTCTTCGAAAGTATTGCAAGTGAGCGAACTCCTGCAACGGCCATCGAATTGCTGCCTTCTAGGTGGCAGGCACAGCTAGAGGCTAAACCCGAATTAGCCGGCATGGTAAGCAATGAGAAAGAGTGGCTCGACAGAGCTTCATCGTTGCTTGAAACTTATTTCACTCTTGAGAAACCAACGACTTTCGAAGCGACGCATCGCGAAATGCATCTGGAAAATGACTTTGAGGAGAACGTCTACCTCCATGGCTACGTTGATCGCCTCGATGTCGCGCCAACCGGTGAGGTACGAATCGTTGATTACAAAACGGGAAAGGCACCGAAACCCGGCTGGGAGGAAAAAGCCCTCTTCCAACTCCGGGTCTATGCTCTGCTCTACTGGAAATCTACGGGCGTACTCCCCCGCTTACTTCAATTGATCTACTTGGGTGATGGAAAGTTAGTAAAAAGTAATCCAACACTGGCCGATCTTGACTCTGCTGAAAAATTCCTACATCGCACCGCCGATGATATTTTCATTTCAATAGAGAAGGATTATTGGCCACCTAAACCGAGTCGACTATGTGATTGGTGTTTCTTTAAAACAATCTGTCCAGCTCATGTATCCTAAATATCGACGCTGAAATCGTAAAAAAGCTCCTCCAGCTTTGAATAAGATAGTTGTTCAAGTGATTTGATGCTACGAACTCGCTCGCTTTCAGAAACAACGACCAAATGTGGCACAGCTATAAGCCACGCACCACTGGCTTTGGCCGCCGCTACCCCGGTCAGGGAGTCTTCGAATATGAGGGAGCGTGAGATTTCAGAACCAATTTTTTTAGCCGCTAACAGATATGCATCTGGATGTGGTTTGGTATTAACTACATCATCACTGCTTATTGAAAAGGGAAACGGGCTCCCCCCTAGGTTTTCAAGAACGGCATCGACAATATTTCGAGGACTTGCAGATACCAAAGCAGTTGGGATGCCCCCATCTTGCAACTGCCGAACTAACTCCATCACTCCAGGCATCAACGGTGTATTTCCACGTAGTTTTGCACATTGAACATCTATAAGTTTTTGTGTGAAATATGAGGGTGATTTCTGATGATTACATCGTTCAAACATGTATTCACCCACTCGGGATAGTGGGCCGCCAAGACAGGCAACTTGGTCGGCCTCCGACCACCTATAACCAAATTCTCCCGTAATCTCCGTCTCCGACTCCAACCACAAAGGTTCTGAGTCAACCAAAAGTCCATCCATATCAAAGAAGACGGCATCAAAAAAACTGGTATTCATAGGGTTGGTCACTTGTGGAAGGTTACCGTAAGGTTTGTTGATGTGGAGATACACCAGATACCTACCTTACGAAATCCAGTAATGATTGTGGCCTTCTCTGGTTGGAACGATGCGGCAGAGGCTGCAACGGGCGCGCTCGATCACCTCCTATCTGCTTGGCAAAACACTGATGACGATGCCATCATCCATCTAATCGCAGAAATTGATCCTGAGGAGTTTTATGATTTTCAGGTTAATCGCCCGAGGGTTTTTACAAACGAGAGAGATATCAGGGATATTAGTTGGCCTAGTACCGAGATATTTGGAATAGCACTTCCTCATCTTGAACGTGATTTGGTAGTCGTTAAAGGTGCGGAGCCATCGATGAAATGGAGGACATTTGCAGCTGAACTTTTAGATTTAGCCGATGACCTTGAGATATCCATGGTTGTAACATTGGGATCATTATTGGCAGATATTCCGCATACGAGACCAATCACTGTCAATCTAAGTACCGTCACTCCAAAATCCGCGTCTCACCTGAATATAGAGCTTTCTACTTATGAGGGCCCAACTGGAATTTTGAGTGTAATTCACGATAATTGCCTACGCCGAGACATCGAATCGATCTCGATGTGGGCTCCTGTCCCCCACTATGCATCGAATCCACCCTCACCAAAAACCTCTCTCTCATTGATCCATGCGCTAGAAGATCTCTTCTCTATTGCGATTCCGCAAGATGATCTAGCGGCTTCGGCGGATTCATGGGAAGTTGAAATAAATAATTTGGCAAATGAAGATAGTGACATCGCCGAATATATTAATGCTCTAGAGAAATCGAAGGATGCAGCCGATATTCCGGATGTTTCAGGAGAGATGATCGCAAAAGAGTTTGAACGCTACTTACGTCGCCGTCGGACAGATTAGAGCTTTAAGCCAAGAAGTGCATCCAGGCAATCTACGAACACCTCTTTATCTCCCCCAGTATCGCCACTAAGGCTTGCATCAACCCAAGCTTCTATCGCCTTAACAACTTGGTCGGTATTGAGATCATCGGCCAAAGCTCTGGTAATGGTTTGCAAGACATCCTCGGTCTTGGCAACCTTATCTAAGGAAAGGGCCTGCCTTAATCTCTTGATTGAAATCTCTGCGCGTTTCAAAATCTCATCGCTCCACATTCGATCGATTCGATAATGATCGCCCATTAATGCCAGCCGAATGGCCATTGGATCAACACCATTTGAAACTAAGGTAGAAACTAAAACCAGATTTCCCAGACTCTTGCTCATCTTTTCGCCATCGAGACCAATCATTCCCGCATGCACATAGTTGGCTGCTAACTCTTTTCCTGTAAGAATCTTTGCTTGAGAGCGACACATCTCATGGTGAGGAAAGATTAAATCGCTTCCTCCACCCTGTATATCGATGAGTGTCTCTTCATCGCGATCGGGTTTTAGATACTCAATTGCAATTGCTGTGCATTCGATATGCCAGCCAGGGCGTCCAACACCAAAACTCGATGGCCAGCCGGGCTCCCCCTCTCGTTGCGACATCCAAACAAGGCAGTCGAGAGAATCCAACTTACCCAGCAGATTTGGATTGCCCCCACGTTCGGCGAAGATGAGCTCCATCTCGGAGCGGCTCAGGTGCGAAAGCTCTCCGAATGTTGAGCCGGGCGAGTTTGAAAAATAATAATCCTTTTCAATCGGATAGATCGAACCCCTCTTCTGTAAATCCTCAATTGCATCTACTACCAAAGGAATCGCTTCAACAGCACCAATGTAATTTTTAGGCGGAATAACACGCAGATTGACCATATCGCTAGTAAAGAGATTGATCTGAGAAGTCGCTAGCTCTGACCATTCAAGGCCATCGCGTTTGGCCCGCTCGAGTAATGGATCATCGATATCGGTGATGTTTTGAACATAATTGACCTCGGCGCCTTGTGCACGAAGAAATCTATTGATTAAATCAAAAGTTAAATACGTCGCGGCATGGCCTAAATGTGTCGCGTCGTATGGAGTTATCCCGCAGACATACATTCGGTAAGTAGATTTGAGCGGAACCAACTCTTTCACGCCTGATTTTGAGTTTGTCAGATGTAGAGCAGGAAGAACAACGGCTTTATCCAACATAGGAATGTCAACGCTGGCCCAAGATTTCACGTTCTCATCCTAGTTAATGCCGCTCTAAAATGCAGGCCATGGGACGGCCGGCCAATCAGGATTTGGTTCAGGCATTACTGCCGTCGTAATTAATCTCTGTATTCTGACTGAAAGTGCGACTAGTTCCTCTTGAGTCAAATATGGTGAAAGATCGATCTCACCATCTAACTTCTTCAGACTCTCTCTTAGCATCGAGAGTTCTCCATCTGTTAAGTCATCCCCGGACCATTGCCAGAGCACGGTGCGCAGTTTGTCCTGTGAATGAAAGGTGACACCATGGTCACATCCATACAAATGACCCGATGGGCTCGGAAGTAAGTGGCCAATTTTTCTATCAGTGTTATTTATAATCGCATCAAAAATCGCCATCGATCGAAGGGCGGGGTCATCACTTGAAAAATAGTGTGAGAGATCAATGCTCTCGTCTATATCAATCCACTCTTGCACCATTCCAAATCCATATGGACCATCTCGCAAGATGGTTAATGGAACAAGGTTGAAACCTAAACGCTCGCTCAACACATATGCCGCATATTCGCGATGAGCTAAAGCTCCCTCTGGGAAATCCCATAAGGGTCGCTCTCCGGCTATTGGTTTGTAAATACAGTTCATTGACTCTGCGCCATGAGTGACTGCTCCAAATAAAGTGGCGTTGGAAGCATCAACTAACCGTCCTGTTACTACTAAATCTCCACTAGTTAGAAGAGCGGATTTATCGTCGATAACCATTTGCCCTCGGACAGAGATGGCCTTGGGCATCTATGGGGATTCCACAGAATGGGCAGGGTAATCGCCCTGCACCAATGAGCGCTTTTGATCTCTTAACAAATGCATCACACACGGATAGATTCAACGAAACTCTTAAACAGTTCTCTGGCTCTTCCTCCTCCGAAGTAATTTCGAAAAGCTCTATTATCATCATCGATTGAGTTTCATCCCATGCCATAGAGATTGCACCTATTTCAAACTCCGGTTCAATTGGCGTATCAAGAGGTGCATCATCTCTAGTTTCAGAGGCTATAAGACGCGAAAGACCATTCTTACGCAGATCATTGACAACTATTTCGAGTCTTTGAGCAAGGGCTGCGACTTGAGCCTTCTCTAGAGCGACCGTTACTAAGCGAACTCCGCTCTTGGCTTGTATAAAGAAGGCCCTCTCCCCGGGCTGCCCAACTGTTCCTGCAACAAATCGATCCACGGAGTCAAAGAGGAAACTCACTTACCAGCTCCCCCGCCCAAGAGATTACGTTTTCTATAAGGAGCGTTTATAAAACTCTCCAAATCTGCGCGAGAATCATTGAGAAGTATTATTCGAGGATTATCTCCGCTGAAGTCAATGACAGAGACCGATGCTGGATCAACAACAATGCGTTGAAAACCATCGAGATGCAGTCCAAGTGCCGATGCAACAATAGATTTAATCACATCTCCGTGACTGACTAAGACTGTGGCGCCTTTTCTTTTAGATTCAATAGCACCGTAGACTGCCCGCATTGCCCGCTCTTGCATCTGCGCCAAACCCTCACCTGATGGAAAGTACATACCACTTGGATTGTTTTGCACAGTCTTCCAGAGCTTATTCTTAGATAAAAGAGATAATTTCCTTCCGCTCCATTTGCCATAGTCAACCTCAATAAGCCCGTCATCTTTGAAAATCTCGACACCCGGATTGCTTTTCCTTCCAACGCTTTCCCACCATGGAGAAATCGTTTCGACGCAACGCTCAAGAGGGCTAATTCGAAGTTGCGATACTTTTATCGCTCCAAGTCTGCGTGAAAGCTCTTGGGCCTGTTTCAATCCAGTCGATGATAAATGTACTCCTGAGATTCGTCCAGAAAGTATGCCCTTGGCATTGGCCTCGGAATGGGCATGTCTAATCAAAACCACCTGCATAAAGCTAAGGCTATCGCAGCTTTTCCTAGACCGCCTTGCTAAGGTCGCCCCATGGAAATGCGCAAAGCCGGTAACAGCGGGTTGATGCTCTCGCGTTTGGGTCTTGGAACCATGACATGGGGACGAGATACAGATGAACATGAAGCGGCAGATCAGTGCCGGGCATACTTAGATGCAGGTGGCAATTTCTTAGACACGGCAAATACATATGGCGATGGCGATAGCGAAAGAGTTATTGGTGGATTAGTTGGAACGCTCGTCAATCGCGATGAGTTGGTAATTGCAACAAAGTCGGGCTTAAGTTTTCCAGATGGTCAAAGAAACGTCGACGCTTCACGCCAGTCATTGATTTCCGAGCTTGATAAATCACTAGCTCGCTTGGGAAGTGAGTTTGTTGATATCTGGCAGATCCATGCCTGGGATTCCAACACTCCTCTGGATGAGACATTGGCAGCTCT
>WLHG01000002.1 GCA_009702845.1 Actinomycetota bacterium | reverse complement strand
GTCAGTGTTTCTGAGGAAGAGAGTTTCCTTCAGACTTTAAAAAGCGGAACAAGTATTTTCGATGTTGCAAGCGCATCATTAAAGAAGAGCAAGAGTTCAATACTGCCTGGTGCAGAGGCCTTCAAGCTTCATGACACGTATGGCTTTCCCTTTGATTTGACGCTGGAAATGGCGCGAGAAGAGGGCCTTGAGGTCGATGAAGAGGGTTTCAGAAGGTTAATGACAGAGCAGAAGGATCGCGCGAAGGCCGATTCGCGTGCAAAGAAGAGTGGACACACAGATGTGAGTGAGTATCGCGTAATTGCCGACAAGAACGGTAAGAGTGAGTTCTGTGGCTATACATCGACCACGTCAGAGTCGACCATCACCGGAATATTGCTTGACGGAGTTTCAAGTAAGAGTGCGAGCGAAGGCGATGAAGTAGAGATTATTTTGAATCGTACGCCTTTTTATGCCGAGGGCGGCGGACAGTTAGCTGACGGCGGAAAAATCACTCTCGGCAATGGTGCGATGGTTGAGATTGACGATGTTCAGACTCCTGTTCCTGGAGTTTTTGTTCATCGCGGACGTGTAGTCCAAGGGGGCGTTGAACTTGGCGATGAGGTACTTGCCGCCATTGACGTCGAGCGTCGCGAGGCAATCTCTCGCGCACATACTGCGACACATATGGTTCATAAAGCCTTCCGTGAAATATTAGGTGAGACTGCAACTCAAGCTGGTTCAGAGAACTCACCTGGGCGCTTTCGTTTTGATTTCCCATCAACCGGAGCCGTGCCAGATAGCGTCATTAACGATGTCGAATCTCGTGTCAATACCCTGTTGCTAGATAACTTAGAGGTCACTGCCGAAACAATGTCACAGGCGCAAGCTAAAGAGTTAGGCGCAATGGCGCTCTTTGGCGAAAAGTATGGCGACCAAGTAAGAGTTGTGAGCGTTGGTGATTGGGCGCGTGAATTGTGCGGGGGAACCCACGTTAAACGCTCTGGTCAATTAGGTGTTGTTAAGTTACTGAGCGAATCGTCAATCGGAGCGGGAGTGCGTAGAGTCGAAGCACTCGTTGGTGTAGATGCGTACAAATTTCTAGCTCGTGAACACATTCTCCTTAACTCTCTGACATCGATTATTAAAGGGGCACGAGTAGAGGAGTTACCAGAGCGAATTTCAGATCTACTCCTTAAAATTCGAGATATTGAAAAAGAGCTTGGTGCTGTGCGCTCGAACGCTGCCTTTGCTCAAGTTGATTCGATCGCTAAGAGTGCGGTTGTAATCAATGGAGTCACAACTATTCTCGCCCTGCTCGCTGATGGGATTTCAGGTGATGATTTACGGAAAATCGCCCTTGAACTTCGTGCCAAAGCTACGTGCAGCGTTGTCGCTCTGATTAGCGCCAATGACGCGAAACCAATCTTGGTCGTTGCCGCAAGTGATGCTGCACGTACGCAGGGAGTTAAAGCAGGAGCACTTGTGAAGATTGGTTCGGCCGTTTTAGGCGGCGGCGGTGGAGGAAAAGATGATTTTGCCCAAGGCGGTGGAACCGACATCTCGAAGGCCAATGAGGCTTTGATGGCAATCACCACTGCTCTTAAAGGATAATTGCAGGCATGCAAAGAGGTCGCCGTATAGCCTTTGATTATGGCGATGTACGGATAGGAGTCGCAATCTGTGACCCGGATGCAATTTTATCGACACCACTCACGACTCTGAGTGCAACAGATAAAAAGCTTGCAGATTCAATCACAGCGATTATTGTTGAGTACGAACCGATCACGATTTATGTAGGCAAACCATCAAATATGGATGGAAGTAAGGGAGCATCGGCCGAAAAAGCTAGCGCATTTTCAGATTTTCTTGCAGCGTTGAGTACGGTTCCGGTAGTTCAAATCGATGAACGCTTATCAACTGTGAGTGCGGCCAAGGGTTTGCGTGCCTCGGGAGTTAATGCAAAAGCGGCGAAATCTCATATAGATCAAATGGCGGCAGTTGCCATCCTGGATTTTGCGTTATCAATCGAAAAGAATCGAGCGTGAAATTTCTACGCTTAGCAGGAGCGTTAGCCTTTGTGCTTGCTTTAACTTTTAGTCTCCACCTTGTTCGAAGTGGTGTATCTGCCGCTCCTGATTTTCCTACACGTAATATCTCAGCTGGAGAGAAAGAGATTCTCATCGAAATCGCATCGGGTACATCTGGCTCTGATGTGGCGCAGCTGCTTTTTGAAAAGAAGATTATTAAATCCTCATCGGCATACTTCCGTCTTGCCGTTGTCGACAAGCGCTCAACCAAAGTCTCACCCGGTGCGCATCGACTCAATCTGACTATCTCAGCTTCCCAAGCCCTTAGCCAATTGCTTGATCCCGCTCGCATTCCCAATCTGATTAAGGTATTTGAGGGTGCTTGGAAAAGCGAGATCATCGAGTCGATGCGCGCTTATGGATTTACTAGCGCTGAAATTTCTGAGGGCTTTAAGAACCTCGTTTTACCGACCGGATTTACCGATGCTGAGGGCCTTCTGTTTCCAGCGCAATATAGTTTTGCAAGCGGCACAAGTGCATCGCAGGTGGTCCAATCGATGGTTAATCGCTTCATGGGAGATAAGGCGGGTCAAGAAATCTTGGCTGTAACAGGTAAGTACTCTTCGCTGGAAATATTGTCCGTGGCATCGATTGTTCAGTCCGAAGGCGATACGGCAGATTTCGGAAAAGTAGCTCGAGTTATCTTTAATCGACTCAAGATTTCGATGCCGCTGCAGATGGATTCGACAGTTCATTACATAAAGAAAGTACGTGGACAGATCTTTTTGAGCACTTCGTCAACGTTGATAAAATCTCCCTTCAACACCTATAAACATTATGGATTGCCGCCTAGTCCCATAGGTAATCCCGGAACAGAGGCGATGGCTGCAGCCCTGAATCCCGAACTCGGGGATTGGCTCTATTTCATTACAGTTGCCCCTGGGGATACACGTTTTACCGCCTCACATGATGAGTTCATTACGTGGAAATTCCTCTATGAAAAGAACCGAAAGGCAGGTGCTTTCAAGTGATTAAAGCCGCTGTTCTAGGCTCGCCGATTGCGCATTCTCTCAGCCCATTGCTCCATACGATTGCATATTCAGAGCTCGGATTAGAAAGCGAATACACGCGTATTGAGATAAAAAGTGGAGAACTCGAGAAGTTTCTCAATGAGTGCGATGAAAGTTGGACTGGTTTTTCATTGACGATGCCGCTTAAGGAAGAGGTTTTAAACTTTACCGATAATGTTTCTGAGCTTTCGCAGAAAATTCGAAGTGCAAATACTTTATTCAGGAGCGAGAGTGATTGGGAGGCGACTACGACAGATGTTTCGGGAATCACCCACGCTCTGGCTTCGCACGGCATAGATGCAAGTGGTGACGTTCTCATTATCGGTGCAGGCGCCACTGCGCGTGCGGCGGCAGCGGCCTGTGATGGAATCGCTACACGTATTACCGTCATGAATCGCTCGCTTTCTCGAGTAGAGGGGATTTCAAACTCGGTAGAGATCTCTGATTTAGATTTCGTTGATTGGACTGAGACAAACCTCTTTGAGCAGGTTGACCTAATTATCTCAACGACGCCAGAGGGTGCTAGCGACAGCCTTACATCCTATTTTCCAAAGAACCCCTCATCAGTATTTTTCGACGTTCTTTATAATCCTTGGCCAACTGCGGCTTTGTCGGCATGGAAGGCCAACGGCGGCCAGATAATCGATGGCTTAGATCTCTTGATTCATCAAGGTATTGATCAGGTTCGGATCTTCTCCGGTGTTTCATTTGATCGAACAAGTATGGCCGAACTTATGCGCAAGCATGCGCTCAAGGCGTTAAAAGTATCCACATAGGATTTTAAGTCTCACTTTGGTCAATTAGCCTCATCTTATGGCTGCCGTCTTTCTATTCGCAGTTCCAATCCTTCTCGCCGATTGGCAATACCGACGAATTCCAAATATCTATCTCGCCTTTATTCTCTACTGGGTAGCGGCAATGCGAATAATCTCTGGAATAGCTTCGATGCAGAGTTTAATGTTATGCGTGGCGTCAACTTTATTTGCTGTGGTGATACTGAAAATGGGAATCGGCGATGCAAAACTTATACTTACAATATCGCTTGCTCTTAATCTCACAAGCAGTGCAGATATAGCGCTCCTGTTCTTGTGCATGTATCTCGCGGCAGTACTGCAGATTATTGTGATCTGGGGCGCTAGGCAAAGTATTCCGCGCAGCATTCCGCTGGCTTTCGCAATTATTGTCGGAACCATGCTCTATTTGGCTGCGGCTAGAGCTCCATCTCTGCAACAATACGCAGATGCGTTGGTTAACAGCTGGTGAGTCTCATGGTCAAGCCCTTAGTGCAATTGTCGAGGGCATTCCCGCCTCGGTCGAGATAACAACTGCAGATATAGATTTTCATCTAGCTCGCCGGCGTTTAGGAGTCGGTCGCGGAGCACGTCAGAGTTTTGAAGCTGACAAGGTCACAATTCTTGGGGGAGTTCGATTGGGTTTGACACAGGGAGGTCCAATCTCCGTTCAGATCGCAAATTCGGAGTGGCCAAAGTGGGAAAAGATCATGTCGGCAGATCCTGTTCCCTTAGAAGAGATCGAAACATTGGCTCGCAACGCAGCATTAACACGCCCGCGTCCTGGTCATGCAGATTTAGTTGGGATGCAAAAATATGACCTTGATGATGCACGTCCAATTCTTGAGCGGGCAAGTGCTCGCGAGACCGCTTCACGAGTAGCACTGGGTGCGGTAGCTCGTAATTTTCTAGAGCAGAGTGTTGGGATTACGATTTTAAGTCATGTTTTATCAATCGGTAGTGTTCGAGTTCCGACAGGAACTGCTCTGCCGCAAGCAGGAGATATGCAGAGAATTGATGACGATCCCGTTCGATGTGCAGATGCTTCTACGAGTGAGTTAATGCTTAAAGAGATTGCTAGCGCTCACTCTGATGGAGATACGTTGGGTGGTGTAGTAGAGGTGCTCGCCTTCAATATGCCGCCGGGACTTGGCTCACATGTTCATTGGGATCGACGTTTAGATGCGCAATTAGCGGGGGCGCTCATGGGTATTCAAGCGATTAAGGGCGTCGAAGTTGGTGATGGCTTTGAAACTGCAACGCGTCGCGGCAGCGTTGCCCACGATGAGATTGAAAAATCACGTGAGGGAAAGATTATTCGCCGAACCGACCGTGCCGGAGGCACTGAGGGCGGAATGTCCAATGGTGAAATTCTGCGAGTACGTGCAGCGATGAAGCCAATTTCAACTGTTCCAAAGGCCTTAGATACGATCGATGTGGCTACAGGATTAGCAGCTAAAGCGATTAATCAACGCTCAGATGTCTGTGCAGTACCAGCGGCGGGCGTTGTCGCAGAGGCGATGGTTGCTCTAGTACTCGCCCAGGCTGTTCTAGAAAAATTTGGTGGTGACAGTGTGGGAGAAACACGCAGAAATTTCCAGAGCTACATAAGCAATCTAAATTTTAAGTAGGTCATAAGAGATGCCACAGGCAGTCTTAATTGGTCCACCCGGGGCCGGCAAATCGACGGTTGCTAAAGCCCTAGCAAAAACAATCGGAGTCGGTTTTTTGGATTCGGATTTTGTTATCGAGAAAAACGCTGGCAAGAAGATTTCAGATATTTTTGTAGATGAGGGAGAAGAGGTTTTCAGAGATCTTGAATTTGAAACGCTCAAAACCTGCCTACTGGATAGGAATTGCATCCTCTCTCTTGGAGGTGGTGCCCCAATCGCCGATCGAGCTCAACGCTTACTCTTAGAGTCTGGTGCTCCAATTGTCTTTCTCGATGTCTCCCTTTCTATCGCAGCTCCTCGGGTGGGTTTTAACCGAGATCGGCCTTTATTGTTAGGAAATCCGCGTGCGCAATGGCAGGCGTTATACGATGCTAGGCGGCCGATTTATGAGAAGCTTGCAACAATTACGGTTAAAGTTGATTTCGTGAAGCTCAATGACATTGTTACGGAGATTAGATCAGGGTTAAATATATGAAAAAAATCTCCGTTAATGCAGAAAGAGAGTATGAAGTCCTCATCGATTGTGATTGGAAATCACAACTCATCTCCTTAGCTAAGAATAGAACCCGTATCGCCGTTATTCATAGTGAACAGATGTCAGAGAGCGTACGCATTGGGGACAGTATTGAAGCTGAGATTTTCTACTTTACTCTTCCTGATGGTGAATTAGCTAAGAGCTTTACGACTATATCCAAATTATGGAACTGGTTAGGGGCAGCTGGATTTACACGCTCAGATTTAATTGTCGGAGTGGGTGGTGGCGCGATTACGGATGTAGCGGGATTTGCCGCGGCTTCATGGCTTCGTGGTGTTGATTGGATTGCGGTGCCAACAAGTGTTGCCGGTATGGTTGATGCAGCAGTCGGTGGTAAAACCGGTATAAATAGTGATTATGGAAAGAATCTAATCGGTGCTTTTCATTCTCCAGTTGCAGTCCTTGTTGATGTGAAATGGTTAAGCACGCTTTCGGATAGGGATTTTTCTGCTGGGATGGCCGAAGTTATCAAATGCGGTTTTATTGCCGAGAATGAAATCATTACACTTTTATCCAATCAATCTCTCTCGGCGTTGCGCAAAGATCACGCGAGAGTTATAGCTTTGATAGAGGCGGCAGTGAATGTGAAAGCCGCGGTAGTTTCGAGCGATTTTAAAGAGGGTTTTGCTCGTGAGGTATTGAATTATGGTCATACATTAGGCCATGCAATTGAGATTCATAGCAAGTACGGCCTGCGTCATGGGGAGGCAGTTGCAATTGGTTTGGTTTTTGCAGCAGAGTTATCCCACATCAAAGGGCATCTTGCGATGCAGGTAGTAGAAAAGCACCGCGAGCTTTTGCGGTCCTTAAATTTACCTGTTTCATACCCTCGAGCCGCCTGGTCAGAGTTGATGCCACTATTGGCTTTGGATAAAAAGTCACGCGGTAATTCCCTGCGCTTTGTGGCAATCTCTGCAATAGGTGCGACGCTTCGAATCGAAGGTGTTTTAGAGAGTGAACTCGTTAGTGCATATGAGAGAATTAGCACATGAAGATTCTTGTAATCAATGGTCCAAATTTAGCGCGTTTGGATATTCGTGACTCATCAATTTATGGCGATCTTACTTATGGTGAGCTAAAGAGCCTTATCGAAGGCGCAGCACTAAAGCACGGTTTAGAGGCAGATGTCCGCCAGAGCGATGATGAGGCGACGATTATTGGTTGGTTACATGAAGCGGCCGACAAGAAATTCCCAGTGATCATTAATCCTGCCGCCTTTACGCATTACTCATATGCCATCAGGGATGCTGCAGCAATGCTCACCACTCCACTGATCGAGGTGCATCTCTCTAACCCAATGTCACGAGAAGAGTTTCGTCACACGTCAGTAATATCAGGAGTGGCCACTGGAACAGTGGCTGGTTTCGGTCCTAATTCATATGTATTGGCGATAATTGCGCTTAAAAACCTGATCGGCTGAGCGAACAGAGCACTAGCCCTGAGCGGGTATCCTTATCCTCTTGCTATCACAACGGGTAGCCGAACTATTTTAAACGAGTGGAGCTTTACCGTGGCAACAACAGCTGATCTGAAAAATGGAATTACTTTAGATATTGAAGGCCAACTGTGGAACGTAATTGAGTTTCAACATGTAAAACCAGGCAAGGGACCGGCTTTTGTTCGCACAAAATTGAAATCAGTTCTTACCGGAAAAGTTATCGACCGTACATTTAACTCGGGCGTAAAGATTGATATCGAGATTCTCGAAAAGCGCGACATGCAGTTTCTCTATAAAGAGGGCGAAGACTTCGTTTTCATGGATGCCAAGACTTTTGACCAAATGACGATTTCTATGGCAACCGTAGGTGGCATGTCCGACTATATGCTTGAAAATACTGATGCCGTTGTAGCCGTCCATGATGGTAATCCCTTGTACATTGAACTTGCCGCAGCAGTTCCATTGAAGATTACTTACACAGAGCCTGGAATTCAGGGAGATCGATCATCAGGTGGAACTAAGCCAGCTACCGTTGAAACTGGTCTTGAGATTCAGGTGCCGCTATTTATTAAACAGGATGAGATCGTCATGGTTGATACACGTGATGGCTCATACCAGGGCCGCGCTAACTAGTGTCGGCTCGCAGTAAGGCACGGAAAGCGGCGTTAGATTTACTCTACGAGGCAGATATTCGAGGAACAAACGCCGTCGAAACGCTTAATCTCCGCGATGTGATTGAAGAAAGTCCTGATGCAAGGCCGATTCGCGAGTACACGCGCGAACTCGTTATCGGAGTCGGCGAGAATTTCCGGAAGATTGATGAACTGATCACGACATATGCCCAGGGTTGGGATATGGATCGATTGCCGGCAGTTGATAGAAATATTCTGCGGATTGGAATTTATGAGATCTTGTGGTCGACGACCATTCCTGATGGAGTGGCAATTGATGAGGCGTTGACTTTAGCTAAAGAGCTATCGACAGATAGCTCTGCCGGTTTTATTCACGGGGTTTTAGGACGTATCTCCTCGATTAAAGATAGTTTAGCTATTTAAGCAGATAGCAGTAATCGCCGTTCATTAAGAATTTTCGATATCTCATCAGAGTTTCTTCCTAGAGTCATAGCTAATAACGATATATCGCTGCTGCGCATTGATAGAACTTCACCGTTCCAGTCATTTCGGAGGGCGACTATTCCACTAATAAAGGTGAATATGCTGCCTAGCTCGGGAGTTATTGAAAGCTTCTCTTGGGTATCGGCCAATATCTTTCGAATTTGTCGAAGATCGATAACGGGTGGGCGAATCACTCCTTCGGCAGTCTTTGGCTGTTCTAACAAATATGTGAGGGGCACGCCATAGAAGGCTGCGATCTCGATCGCTTTCTTTACCGATAAAGCTCGGTCGCCACGCTCATAAGAGCCGAGCACAACGGCGCGAATGCTGCGCTTGCTCGTGATCTCAACATCGGCGAGGGATAGGCCCTTTGAGATGCGGATAGTGCGAAGGCGGGTGCAGATTTCTTCATGTGTTGTCATAAGTGGAAGAGTAGGTCTATTGATCTAGCCTCACCGCGTCTTATCCACAGATGAAGGAGCGCGGTGGTATAGTCGCCCACGCATCCTTTAACGACCCATCCTGAGAGATGGGGAAGGAGATTTACATGAGTGTTGCCCTGTCCGCACCGGATATTACGCGTGCATTGATTCGCATTTCCCATGAAATATTAGAGGCAAATACTTCGACACATCAGATCACTTTGCTGGGCATTCCGACGCGTGGTGCTCATTTAGCTCGACGAATTGCCACAAGCATGAGTGAGATTGCTGGCCACGTGATTCCTGTCGGAACTCTCGATATAACCATGCACCGAGATGATCTGAGAATGCGCCCTCCACGCCCGATCATGCCTACTTCGATTCCACATGGGGGAGTCGATGGACGAGAAATAGTCTTGATAGACGATGTTTTGTTTTCAGGCCGCACTATTCGCGCAGCATTAGATGCACTAGGCGAAATTGGCCGCCCCCATACTGTGCAGTTGGCAACACTTGTAGATAGAGGCCATCGCGAACTTCCTATCAGAGCCGATTTTGTTGGCAAGAACCTACCAACATCGATTACTCAATCGGTAAAGGTGCATTTGAGTGAGATTGATGGTCTTGATGAAGTTTTGATTGAGGACAACTAATGCGCCACTTACTCTCGATCTCCGACTTATCGAAATCCGAAGCGGTATCAATTCTTGATACTGCGACCGAATTGGCGCGCGTGAGTGATGGCGCAGTGAAGAAACTTCCAACGCTTCGAGGTCGGACAATCGTTAACCTCTTTGCCGAGGACTCAACGCGCACCCGCATCTCATTTGAAGCTGCCGCTAAGCGTCTATCGGCCGATGTCATTAACTTCTCAGCTAAAGGTTCTAGTCTGAGCAAAGGTGAATCCTTAAAAGATACTGCTCTGACTCTTCAGGCGATGGGTGCCGATGCCGTAGTGATTCGCCACAGTGCATCAGGTGCACCTGCCCGATTAGCTGACTCTTCTTGGATGCGGGGAAGTGTTATCAATGCTGGAGATGGAACACACGAACATCCAAGCCAGGCCTTACTAGATGCATTTACTATCAGAAAGCATCTAGGAAAGGGAGCACCGGATTTAGTCGGTATTCGAGTTGCAATTGTGGGCGATGTTTTACATTCGCGAGTTGCGAGATCAAATGTATTGCTCTTAACTCTTTTGGGAGCACATGTCACTCTTGTCGCACCACCGACGCTACTTCCTGTTGGTGTGGAGAGTTGGCCGGTCACTATTTCTTACGATTTGGATTCGGTTATTGGCCTTGTCGATGTAGTGATGATGCTTCGCGTTCAACAAGAGCGAATGAGCGATCTCTTCTTTCCAAATGCAAGAGAGTACTCCCGCTACTTTGGTCTCAACTCTGATCGATTAAAAATGATGTCACCCGATTCAATCGTGATGCACCCAGGTCCAATGAACCGTGGTCTGGAAATCGCTGCAGAGGTGGCCGACAGCGCACGTTCTGTGATTGTTGAACAAGTGGCAAACGGAGTAAGTGTTCGTATGGCAATTCTATATATTCTGCTTACAGGTCAACCTTTGGAAGCAGGGAGCAAGTAATGTCATCGCAGCGCTATCTTCTAAAAAACGCATCCCTGCCTGATGGCACGGCCAGTGATGTTCTAATCGACGATGGAGTCATTGCCTCAGTTTCAAGCGCCATTACTGATCCTGATGCAGTGCTCATGGATGTAAAGGGCTCTGTTGTTCTGCCAGGTCTAGTTGATCTTCATACGCATCTTCGCCAACCTGGACGTGAAGATGCTGAGACTGTTCTCACCGGCTCACGCTCTGGCGCAAAGGGTGGATTCACTGCACTCTCAGCAATGGCCAATACTTCTCCAGTTGCAGATAACGCCGGAGTTGTGGAACAGGTTTATCGACTCGGTCAAGAGGCGGGTCTGCTTGATGTCTTTCCTATCGGCGCGGTAACGCAGGGGTTGGCTGGAACGGCCCTATCTGAAATCGGTGCAATGGCCGATTCAATTGCACGGGTCAGAGTATTTAGTGATGATGGAAACTGCGTCTTTGATCCTATGGTGATGCGTCGCGCACTTGAATACATAAAGAAGTTCGATGGAGTAATTGCTCAACATGCTCAGGAGCCACGTTTAACCGTTGGATCCCAGATGAATGAGGGAAACGTATCAGCGGTTTTGGGGTTAAAGGGATGGCCAGCAATTGCCGAAGAGGCGATTATTGCTCGCGATGTTTTACTGGTGGATCACGTTAAATCACGACTACATATCTGTCACGTGACCACAGCGGGTGGAGTTGAAATTATTCGATGGGCAAAGGCACGCGGAATTAATGTAACGGCAGAGGTCACTCCACATCACTTGTTACTCACCGATGAGTTAGCTCGATCCTATGACCCTATCTTTAAAGTTAATCCACCACTTCGTAGCGAAAAAGATGTGATGGCGTTGCGTGAGGCATTGGCAGATGGCACAATCGATATTGTTGCAACCGACCATGCACCGCACACAATGGAGTCAAAAGAGTGCGAGTGGCAAGAGGCATCATTTGGAATGTTGGGACTTGAGACCGCACTATCGATCGTTCAAAAGACAATGGTAGATACGCATTTAATGAACTGGGCGCAGGTTGCAGATCGTTTATCAACGGCGCCTGCACGTATCGGTGGATATAGCCAGCACGGTAGGAATTTGGCGATAGGCGCACCAGCTCACTTAACGATTATCAAGCCAACGGCCTCTTGGATGGTGGATAGAGATTTAGTTGCCTCAAAGAGTCGCAATACTCCATTTCATGGCTACGAGCTGCCTGGAGTAGTTACTCAAACGTTCTTTAATGGCGTTCTTGTCCACGTTAGTGAGCGTCAATGAGTAAAGCATTTTTTGTCTTAGATGATGGTCGCATCTTTGAAGGTAAATCCTGGGGAGCAGTTGGCAAGTGCTTTGGCGAAGCGGTATTTCAAACTGGTATGACGGGCTATCAAGAGACTTTAACCGACCCCTCGTATCACAAGCAGGTTGTTGTTATGACGGCGCCACATATCGGTAATACCGGCGTGAATTCAGATGATAACGAATCGGCAAAAATTTGGGTTGCCGGATTTGTCGTACGTAATCCATCGACATTGACCTCTAATTGGCGAAGTGAGAATTCACTAGAAGATGAGTTGATAGCTCAAAATATTGTTGGTATTCAAGCTGTAGATACCCGCGCAATAACGCGTCACTTACGTGATCGCGGTGCAATGCGCGTAGGGATATTCTCAGGTCTAGAACTCTCGCGTGAAGAGATGGTTGTCGAAGTACGTAAAGTCGAAGCGATGAACGGTGCGTTTTTGGTTGCCGACGTATCAACCCCAACTGCCTATGTCGTGCCAGCGATTGGTGAAAAACGCTTGGTTGTAGCTGCAATCGATTTAGGAATTAAAGCGGCGACACCTCACGCCCTCGCGCAAAGAGGAGTAGAGGTTCACGTCCTGCCTTATAACTCATCCATTGCCGATATTGAATCGATAAATCCTGATGGTGTCTTTATTTCTAATGGTCCGGGGGACCCGGCGACTATGCTCGAAACAATCGAACTAGTTCGTGAGGTTTTAGTGCGCGAAATTCCAATTTTTGGAATTTGCTTCGGTCATCAAATACTTGGCCGCGCCCTCGGTTTTGAAACCTATAAATTAACCTTCGGTCATCGTGGAATTAATCAACCAGTAATTGACAAGAACACAGGTAAAGTTGAAATCACTTCGCATAACCATGGCTTTGCCCTCAAAGCACCGACCGAATCCACGTTCTCGACGGTGTATGGAAATGGCGAAGTTACCCATGTATCACTCAATGATGGAGTCATTGAGGGATTACAACTTCTAGATCGTCCTGCATTTTCAGTTCAATACCATCCAGAAGCTGCCGCTGGTCCGCATGATGCGGCCTATCTCTTTGATCGCTTCGTAGATTTAATGAACCAGAAAGCGCGTGCATAATGCCTTTAGATACCTCCATTAAATCTGTGCTGGTCATCGGTAGTGGGCCCATCGTGATTGGTCAGGCATGCGAGTTCGATTACTCAGGTACTCAGGCCTGTCGAATATTGCGTGAAGAGGGAATTCGAGTTGTTCTCATTAACTCAAACCCTGCAACGATTATGACCGATCCCGAATTTGCCGACGCTACATATATCGAGCCCATTACATCGGATGCGATTGAAAAGATTATTGCCCACGAGAGACCTGATGCCGTTCTTGCAACTCTTGGTGGGCAGACCGCTCTTAATGCAGCGATTGCAGTCTTTGAGGCGGGAATTTTAGCAAAGTATGGTGTTCGCCTTATTGGAGCCGATGTTGATGCGATAAATCGTGGCGAAAACCGAGAACTTTTTCGTGAGATAGTGGCAAAAGTTGGAGGCGAATCTGCCAAGTCGGTTATCTGCCACACTATTGAAGAGATATTCCAAGGCGTCGAAACTTTAGGATATCCAGTTGTCGTGCGGCCCTCGTTCACAATGGGTGGTCTCGGCTCTGGAATTGCATTTGATGCCGAAGAGCTCAAACAGATCGCAGGAGCGGGCCTTCGCCATAGTCCAACTTCTGAAGTGCTGCTAGAAGAGTCGATTATTGGTTGGAAAGAATATGAGCTTGAAGTTATGCGAGATCACAAAGATAACGTAGTGATTGTCTGCAGTATTGAAAATATTGATCCCATGGGAGTCCATACTGGTGACTCAATAACAGTTGCACCGGCGATGACGTTAACTGATGTCGAGTATCAGCGGCTTCGTAATCTATCTCTAGATATTATCCGCGAGGTAGGTGTTGACACAGGAGGCTGCAATATTCAATTTGCAGTAAATCCTGAAACTGGTCGAATAATTGTTATTGAGATGAATCCGCGTGTTTCTCGTTCCAGCGCATTAGCATCGAAGGCAACAGGCTTTCCCATTGCAAAAATCGCCACCAAGTTGGCTATTGGATATACCTTAGATGAGATCAATAATGACATTACCAAAGTAACTCCCGCCTCTTTTGAGCCATCACTGGACTATGTGGTCGTAAAAGTTCCTCGTTTTGCTTTCGAGAAGTTTGCCGATGCAGATCCGCGCTTAACAACAACGATGAAGAGCGTCGGCGAGGCGATGGCCATTGGCCGATCATTTGCTGAGGCGTTAATGAAGGCGCTGCGCTCCCTTGAACGAAAGGAGGCGATCTTCACGTGGCCAGAGCTCAATGAGAGCCAGAAGAATGAGCTCCTGCTTTCTATCAAGATTCCAACGGAGTATCGTCTTCAACAAGTACAGCGTGCAATGTGGGCTGGAGCCACAATCGATGAGATCTTCCAAGCCTGCAAGATCGACCCTTGGTACCTTCGTCAGATTCAAATTATCAATGAGCAGGCAGCGATCATTGCACAGCCGGGGGATTTGAGTGCAGAACTTCTACGGGATGCAAAATCAGGTGGGTTTTCAGATGCACAGATCGCAACGCTTCGTGGAATAAGTGAGGATGAAGTTAGGCAAATTAGACATCACTTATCAATTCGCCCCGTCTATAAAACAGTAGATACATGCGCTGGTGAGTTTGAAGCTTTCACTCCCTATCATTATTCAAGTTATGAAGAGGAGAGCGAAGTTCGGGTTCGCACAACACCAGCAGTTATTATTTTAGGTAGCGGTCCAAATCGAATCGGACAAGGAATCGAGTTTGACTACTCCTGTGTCCATGCCTCATTTGCATTACGTCAAGCAGGATATGAAACGATCATGATCAACTGCAACCCTGAAACGGTTTCAACTGATTACGACACAAGCAATCGCCTATATTTCGAGCCACTAACGTTAGAGGATGTTCTCGAGGTCATTCATGCGGAGAGCCTTGCCGGTCCACTTTTAGGTGTGATTACCCAACTTGGTGGTCAAACTCCATTAGGTCTTGCTGCAGGTCTCAAAGCCAATGGCGTAACTATTCTAGGTACCTCACCTGAGGCGATTAATCTAGCTGAAGAGCGCGGTGCATTCGGTCAAATATTGGCCGATCAAGGGCTCAATGCACCAGAGTTCGGAATGGCATCATCGCAGTTAGAGGCGATCACGATTGCTAGTCGTATTGGATACCCAGTTCTTGTTAGACCATCATTTGTCTTAGGTGGTCGCGGTATGGAGATTGTTTATGACGATAACTCTCTTGCAGGATTTATTTCTCGAGCCACAGACATCACTCCTGATCACCCTGTATTGGTAGATCGCTTCCTGGACAGCGCTATTGAGATTGATGTAGATGCTCTCTTTGATGGTAAAGAGCTTTTTCTTGGCGGAGTAATGGAACATATTGAAGAGGCCGGAATTCATAGCGGAGATAGCGCCTGCGTTCTCCCATCAATGACGATTACGGAGCTGCAGCTACAAGAGATTAAGGTTGCAACAACAAAGATTGCCCAAGGCGTTGGTGTTCTTGGTTTGATAAATATTCAATTCGCCATAGCGGGGGAGATTCTCTACGTCTTGGAAGCCAACCCTCGAGCATCGCGAACGGTGCCATTTGTCAGCAAAGCTACGGGAGTGCCCTTAGCTAAAGCCGCTGCACGTATCTCACTTGGTTCAACTATCGCCGAGCTTCGCAGCGAAGGGATACTGCCAATTTCTGGCGATGGAGTTGCCAAGGGCGTCTCAGTAAAAGAGGCAGTATTGCCTTGGAATCGCTTCCGAAGGAGTGATGGCAGAGGTGTTGATGCAATCTTGGGTCCTGAGATGCGCTCAACTGGAGAAGTGATGGGTATCTCTCCAAGCTTTGGAGAGAGCTATGCCAAATCGCAGATTCAGGCATTTGGACCACTTCCAAAGAGCGGAACAGTGTTTATCTCACTTGCCGATAAAGATAAAGCATCTGGCATTGATGGAGCACGTGGCCTAGCTAGCCTCGGTTTTAGAATTTTAGCCACTACCGGCACTTCTCAATACTTAGCCTCACATGGAGTAGTTTCGGTATCTGTTCGTAAAAACTCAGATGGTACGGGACCTTTGGGTGAGCCAACTATCGTGGAAATAATTAACTCGGGAGAGATTGATTTAGTGATAAATACACCAGTGGGTCGCGGTACGCGAGCAGATGGCTGGCTCATTCGCACAGCTGCAGTGCAGCGATCTATTCCTATTATTACTACCACCGCAGGATTTAGTGCAGCGGTGGAGGGTATTCGTTTTCTTCAGAGCTCGGAACTCTCAATCAAATCACTTCAAGAGTGGCTTGCATAAGAATGGCTACCATAAATAAAAACGCAACGTCTATGCAGGCAGTATTGATGAGCAATAAACGCGTAGGTCAATACCACCAGTTGATAGTTAATATCGGAGATAGTGCGAAGTTGTGTAAGCCTGGCAACTTTGTTGCCATTAGTGTTGGCGGAGACACGTCACGCATGATTTTGCGAAGAGCTTTTGCGATATCGAGGGTCGCTACTAACTCGACTTTCGGTGGAACGATGGAGCTCATCATCGCCCCTCACGGTCAAGGAAGTAAATGGCTTTGCGCACAGATTGAGGGTGCGATTTTAGATGTAGTTGTGCCTCTCGGGACGGCCTTTGGAATTCCAACGGAGCCAGTACCAGTCCTGCTAGTCGGGGGCGGTTATGGATCGGCTCCATTATTTGGTTTAGCCGAAGTTCTCAATGCGCGTGGGTGCAGAGTGGATATGTTGCTGGGAGCAAGCACTGCAGGGAAGATCTACGCTCCGATGGAGGGTAAGCGTGCAGTTAACTCACTTCGGATCTATACAGAAGATGGCTCAATGGGGCAGATGGGTCGTGTTACGGATCCCATTGCAAGCTTAATTACCGATCTTAATATCGCAGTTGTCTATTCCTGCGGACCAATGGCGATGCTCGCAGCGATAAATGCAATTACTAGCGGTACAGAAGTTGTGCATCAATGCGCCGTGGAGGAGTCGATGGCATGTGGAATCGGTATTTGCATGACCTGCGTTCTACCTGTTGCAGATGAAGCCGGTGATGTTTCGATGCTTCGCTCATGTATCGATGGCCCAGTTATGGATGGCGCATTGGTGCAGTGGGATAAAGTTGGACAGGTTCTATGACGACGATAGATTTTTCAACGACGATTGCTAATGCTTGGTTTCCATCACCAATCTTTACAGCAAGCGGCTGTGCCAGTTCAGGTCGCGAATTAGCGCAATTCTTCCCTCTGCACGATATCGGCGGAGTAGTCACAAAGTCGGTCATGAACAAGGCACGTACTGGTCGACCAACGCCACGTATGGCTGAGACTGCCAGTGGAATGCTTAACTCCATTGGTCTGCAGGGCCCAGGCATAGACGCCTTTATAGCTAAAGATATTCCCTACTTAATTGAGCAAAAGGCGCGCATTATTGTTTCAATAGCGGGGGAGACGATAGAGGAGTATGCAACGCTTGCAAGAAAACTCCGTTCAGTCTCTGGAATAAGCGCAGTTGAAGTAAATATCTCTTGCCCTAACGTTGAAAATCGCGGCCTAGTCTTTGCATGCGACCCTGAAGCTTCGAGGCGAGTGATTGATGGAGTTCGTCGAACTCTTGGAGGCGAGCTACCAATAATTGCAAAACTCTCTCCCGATGTAACAGATTTAGTCTCCATTGCCAAGGGTGTAGTCGATGCAGGGGCGGATGCCTTAGCTCTGATTAATACCGTCCTTGGAATGGTCATCAATCTCGACACCATGCGTCCGCATTTAGGTGGAAAAACTGGCGGCCTATCTGGACCTGCCATAAAGCCGATCGCTGTTCGCGCCGTATATCAAGTTCATGAGGCGATGCCAAAGATTCCTATTCTTGGAATGGGCGGAATTTCAAATGGGCGCGATGCACTTGAAATGATTGCAGCAGGTGCAAGTGGCGCCTCTATTGGAACTGCAAGCTTCGGCAATCCAATGGCATTAATGAATATTTCAAACGAGTTACGAGATCTGCTTGCGCTTAAGGGATTCACATCTCTTAGAGATGCAGTGGGATTCGCACATCGTGTAGAGGAGACAAAATAGAATGAGTATCAAATCACCGATCGTATTGGCTGTTGATACCTCGGATTTGGAAACGGCGATTGCATGGGTTAAAGCCACGGAGGGTTTGATAGCGGTCTATAAGTTAGGATTAGAGTTTTATTTAAATTTTGGACAAGAGGGTGTTCGCGCGATTTCTAGTTCTACGGATAGCGATATATTTTTAGATCTTAAACTTCACGATATTCCGCATACGGTTTCTGGTGCCGCTGCATCTATCTCTTCCCTTGGCGTAAAGTATTTAACGGTGCACGCATCGGGTGGAAGTGCAATGATTTCAGCGGCCGCGCAGGCAGTCCCATCAACTTTTGTCACGGGAGTAACCATCTTGACCTCACTCTCTGAGAGCGATGTCTCGGAAATTGGCTTCAAAAATAATGCACTTGAGAGTGCAGTGGGCTTAGCAAAACTCGCCGTCTCAGCTGGTGCTCGTGCAATTGTCTGTTCTCCACTTGAAATCCTCGCAATTCGCCAGAGCGTTGGAAATGAGATCACGATCATTACCCCGGGTGTTCGCCCTGCAGATAGTGCAGCGGGCGATGATCAGAAACGGACGATGACTCCGCAAGATGCGATAGATAAGGGCGCGGATCTAGTTGTCATAGGACGTCCAATTACTTCGTTCTGGAGCCAGGGCGGGTTGGCGATGAGAGAGCGGACCGAGCAAATCTGCGCACAGATTCTCTAAATTTTGATTAGTGGACTAGATTTCTTGTATGGGCGCCCCTCCGATATTGACTGCCGAGGAGCGCACTGCCGCTCTTTTAAAGGCGGCTCAGTCTCGCAAACGCCGTGCTGAGGTGAAAGCAAAAGTTAAAACCGGTGAGTTTTCCATCGATGCCGTACTTGAAATTGCCGCTAATGAAGATGCCATTGCAAAGATGCGCGTCAGAGAGTTGTTAGAGGCGCTGACGGGCGTTGGAAAAGTTCGGGCAGGCTCCTTGATGGAGCGGTTGAATATTTCTCCAACCCGTAGAATTGCTGGATTGGGACGTCATCAAATTAAAGAGCTACGAAACGAGTTTATGAAATCATCACATGCGTTAACTCCAGGAAAGCTACTCGTTCTCTCAGGTCCCGGGGGAGTTGGTAAGAGCACCGTGGCTGCGCGCCTTAGAGCATCGGGTGATTTCTGGGTTAGCGTTTCTGCGACCACTAGAGCGCCACGATTGAACGAGCATGATGGTGTCGATTATTTCTTTATCAGCGATGATGAGTTTTCACGCCGAGTGCGCAGTGATGAGTTTCTAGAGTGGGCTGAGTTTGCAGGAAGTAGATATGGAACACCGAGCGCCGCAGTCGAAGAGGCCTTACTTGCTGGCCGCAATGTTCTTTTAGAGATTGAGGTTGATGGCGCTAGGCAGGTAAAGGCTCATCTGCGGCAATCAATACTGGTCTTTCTAGAGCCACCTTCATGGGAGGAGCTTGTTTCGCGCCTTATCGCCCGTGGAACCGATACGCCTGAGCGGCGTGCTGAGCGCTTGCAACTAGCCCAAGAGGAGCTCGCAGCGGCCTCATTCTTTGACCTGGTAATCGTCAATGATCAGGTCGAGCGAGTTGTTGAACAACTGATATCATTGACCTCTTGACCACATTGTTTTTAATATTGATATGAGCGGGGTATAACTATGGATGGCATCACAAATCCACCGATTGACGAACTTCTAGAGAAAAGTGGCTCTAAATACAGCCTCGTTCTCTATGCAGCCAAGCGTGCCCGTCAGATTAATGCTTACTATTCGCAGCTCGGTGAAGGCCTACTTGAGTACGTCGGACCACTCGTAGAGACTCATGTGCATGAGAAGCCACTATCTATCGCACTTCGCGAGATTAATGAAGGCTTGCTCACGATTGAAAATCTCGAACCAACGGCTTAAATAACTCTTCCTTGCTATGTCTGCCACAACTCGTGAGGTCGTACTCGGAGTTGGCGCAGGAATTGCCGCCTACAAATCATGTGATCTCTTGCGTCGCCTGCAAGATCGTGGCTACTCAATAACGGTTGTACCAACTCCCTCCTCGCTTAACTTTGTTGGTGCAGCGACATGGGAAGCTCTCTCGCATCGCAAGGTGAGCACGCAGGTCTGGGAAAATGTCGATGAGGTTTCGCATATTTCTATTGCAGAAAAGACCGATTACTTTCTTATCGCTCCTGCGACCGCAGATTTAATTGCGCGAATAGCCGGCGGCCGCGCAGATGATCTTCTGACTAATTTAGTCCTTGCCTCGAGCGTTCCCATCTTGGTCGTTCCAGCTATGCATCCACAGATGTGGACGGATCCTGCAACCGTTGCAAATGTTGCCACTCTTCGCGCCCGCGGTTATATCGTGATGGAGCCAGAGGTCGGAAGATTGACGGGCAATGATATTGGTCAAGGTAGATTTCCCCAGAGCTCGGCGATTATCGAAGTATTCGATGGAATGACCGGAAATCTGCGCGACCTAGTAGGTAGACGAATATTGATCTCAGGGGGCGGAACTCGAGAGGCGATTGATCCAGTTCGCTTTATTGGCAATCGCTCCTCAGGCAAGCAATCACTGGCGCTAGCGAAGGCAGCCCTTTTGCGTGGAGCGACCGTGCATCTTGTGGCCGCCAATATGCAGGTAGCGGCTGTCGATGGCCTAACGGTTAGTCACGTTGAAAGCGCGGCAGAGATGAGCGTGGCTCTAGAACGAGAGTTTGCCTCATGCGATATCTTGATTATGAGCGCGGCCGTTGCAGATGCAAAACCTGTGCGCAGTCCTGCACAAAAGATAAAGAAAGCTCTCTTCACCTCAATTGAATTAGAGCAAAATCCCGATCTTTTGATGCAGTTGAGCTCAAAAAAGGGGCGACAGATAATGATTGGCTTCGCCGCTGAGACCAATGATCTCCTGGAGTCGGCAACTGCCAAGTTAGTGGCTAAAGGCTTGGATATTCTCTACGTCAACGATGTCAGTAACGGCGCAATCTTCGGAAAAGATACGACACAGGGTATGATTCTGACACGCACTGGTGCGCATATAGAAGTCAAGGAAGCCTCCAAAGACGCTCTAGCCAATCTCCTCCTTGATCACGCCATCCGGCAGTTAGGTTAAAACATGTCAAAACGCCTTTTTACCTCGGAATCTGTAACAGAAGGACACCCAGACAAGATTGCAGATGCGATCTCTGACGCTGTTCTTGACTCTCTACTCTCGCAAGATATTAAGAGCCGTGTAGCGGTAGAAACACTCATCACAACGGGACAGGTTCACGTTGCCGGTGAAGTTACTACGAATGGCTATGCCGACGTCAACACAATTGTTCGTGACACTGTTCTAAATATCGGTTACGACTCATCCGACAAAGGCTTCGATGGAAATAGTTGTGGCGTATCGATTTCGATTGGGCAACAGTCACAAGACATTGCTCAAGGTGTAGATGATGCATATGAGCATCGCGTGGCATCTGGCGCAGATCCCTTGGATTTACAGGGAGCTGGAGATCAGGGCTTAATGTTTGGATATGCATGCGATGATACAAAAGAGCTCATGCCTCTTCCTATTTGGTTAGCACATGCTCTCGCCCAACAGCTTTCAAAGGTCCGTAAATCCGGACAGCTTCCATATCTTCGCCCCGATGGAAAAACTCAAGTAACTATTGAATACGATGGAGATCGCGCAGTTGCACTCAATACCGTTGTTATCTCTAGTCAGCATGCCGAAGAGGTAGATGTAGTTAAAACGCTAACTCCTGAGATTCTTGAGTTTGTTATCGAGCCAATTCTCTCAACGATCGATCTTCCTCGAAAAGATCTTAAGACGCTTATTAACCCAACTGGTCGCTTCGTTATTGGCGGTCCAATGGGAGATGCCGGATTAACGGGACGTAAAATTATCGTTGATACCTACGGTGGAATGGCTCGTCACGGCGGGGGAGCCTTCAGCGGAAAAGATCCATCAAAGGTGGATAGATCTGCCGCTTATGCGATGAGATGGGTAGCTAAAAACGTAGTTGCCGCAGGACTTGCACGTCGCTGTGAGGTACAGGTTGCTTATGCAATTGGAAAAGCGCAGCCAGTTGGTCTCTTTGTCGAAACTTTCGGAACCGAGACTGTGCCGGTCGCTAAGATTCAAGATGCTGTTTTAGCCGTCTTTGATCTTCGTCCAGCGGCGATCATTCGCGACCTAGAACTACTACGCCCGATTTATAAACTTACTAGCGCATACGGTCACTTTGGTCGTGAACTTCCTGAGTTTGCTTGGGAGCGCACTGATCGCGTGAGTGCACTTCAAAGCGCTATTAAGTAGAGCGTGGTATCGCCGCCTCGACTGCGCTTAAAGGCGCAAGTCATTCCGCGGTCGCAGATTCAAGCGGTAGACAAACCCTATGTACGAGCGTGGGTTGATACTGGCATCTTTCATCTAGATGGCTCCTATGACTATCTCGTACCGCAGGAGTTCTCGCACAGCGCCGCCATTGGCGTGAGAATTCAAGTTCCTTTTAACGGACGAGAAGTCGAAGCTATCGTCTTAGAACGTCTTGATGAATCAAGTGTCACTGGAACTATTAAATCAATCACCAAAGTGCTCTCTGCTCATCAAGTTGCAACAGCGAACTCTCTGGAACTCATCGATGCTGCGGCCAAGCATTGGGCGACTAATCCATTCGACATTGTGCGCTCGGCAATACCACCTCGAGTGGCAGGCGTGGACAAGAGATTTGTACCTGTGGTCGATACATCAAGCCCTAAGCCACGATTGCGGGAGACCTACTCCTTCCACGCATTAGATCCATATGTAGAACCGGCTGATCAGGTAATTAGCATGGCTAAGCGATCGTTGAGCGATGGTTCAGTATTGATAATTGCACCTGATGAGAGTGATATCAATGCTCTGTGTAAGAGTGCCCAGGATGCTGGAGTTGATTTCATTCGCCTAGATAGCTCACAATCCCGTGCGGAGCGATACGAAAACTATTTACGTGCCATGCGTGGCAAAAAGAGTGTGATTATTGGAGCACGTGGAGCTGCCTTTACTCCAGTTGATGATTTAGTAAGTGTCATTGTATATAAAGAGTCATCCCACGAGCATTTCGAGATTCGAAGTCCTGGCTGGAATGTGCGGGATGTTGTTCAAATGCGGAGAACTCTTGAAAGCATCGACGTTATCTTTACGGGCTACGTTCCCTCCCTCGAAATCTCCGCTCTCATAGATTCGAAGAAGTTAAAGTATTTAAACAAATCGCATCGTTTAAGGGTGAAGGCTTTTTCATCTGATGATGGCGCCTTGCTTCCCGGGAAAATATTCTCTGATATTCGAAGCGCTTTAGCCTCCGGCCCCGTTCTCTTCGTAGTTCCGCGCAAAGGATATGGAAACGCTCTGCTGTGCGCGCATTGTAAAAATCTTGCCAGGTGTAGTTGCGGCGCCAGATTGGTAGTCGGATCAAAGGGAGCCGCCCCTTCTTGTGAAGTGTGTCAATCCACGTATCCCGATTGGTCCTGCACATGGTGCCAAAGAAATAAGCAGTATCTAGCGGGCCGAGGCATCGAACGCGCAGCCGAGGAGATTTCAAGAGCCTTCCCAGGCTCGCCTCTTGTTTTATCTTTTGGCGATGTTATTAAAACGGAGATAGAGAATAAATCGATTATCGTTTTAGCAACACCAGGGGCCGCGCCAAAAGTAGTTGGGGGGTATGCCGCCGTCGTTATGCTCGAAGGCCTGAAGCTTTTTTCCCATCCCGATTTGCGAGCTCAAGAGCGTGCACGTGAACTCTTCTTCGAAACAGCTGCTATGACTCATCCAAAGGGCGTGGTCCTTTTGTGCATCGATGAATCACATCCAATCGTTGCGTCCCTTGTTAGATGGAACCCTGGAGCGATGATTCGACGGGAGTTAGAAGAGCGCTTGGAGATCCCATTGCCACCATATGTATCGAGTTTTGTAATAAGCGGTGAATCCAAAGAGTTCACTTCAATTGCTACAGGCTTAAAAAAGGCGGTCTCTGATGCACGTATACCTTCATCAATTCGAGTATATGGACCCAGCGAAATAGGGAGCACGCAAGCCAGAATTGTCTTGTACTGCCCGCAGGAAGACTCTGCTGCGTTAACTTCTTTTCTTCACGAGTTGCAACGTAGGCGCAGTATTGCAAAAAAGGATTTCCTGTCTATGAGAATCGATCCATATTCGGTGTAAGTTCTTTGATAGGATTACCAAATGAGCGCGCAAGAGATACGTCACTTCGGAGATCCCGTTCTCATTACCCCGGCCGCACCCGTAGTTGATTTTGATAAAGAGTTGCGTACATTAATAGCTGATTTAACCCAGACGATGCTGGATGCTCCAGGTGCTGGTTTAGCTGCGCCTCAAATCGGTGTATCACTGCGTGCATTTGTATGGCACGTGGATGATGCCTTAGGGCATCTGATTAATCCCACCCTGGTACTCAGTGGTGAAATCGAAGAGGACGAGGAGGGTTGCTTGTCATTTCCTGACTTGACGTATCCAACACCCCGTTCTTTACGTGCAGTCGCATCTGGTTTTAATATGTTTGGTGAGCCAATACAAGTTGATGGATCTGAACTTCTTGCCAGAGCGTTGCAACATGAGAGCGATCATTTGGATGGGATTTTGTTCATCGATCGCATGAGCAAGGCCAATCGAAAGCTTGCAATGAAGGAGATTCGGGAGTCTGATTGGTTCAATGAGGCGGAAAGCAAGATCGTAATTAAACAATCGCCCCACACAATCTTCGGACGGATTTCTTAGTGCATATCGGAGTAGCTGCTACTCCAGATGTAGCGATTCCAACATTAAACTGGTTGCTTGAGTCTGAGCATGAAATCGCCCTTGTTATCTCTCAACCAGATCGTCCAGCAGGACGCGGACGTGAACTCACACCCTCGCCTGTGACTCTATGGGCTCAAGACAGAGGTGTTGGACTTCTGCGCCCGCACTCTCCGAGTGAGCTCATTGGTGCTATCGAAACTTTGGATCTCGTTCTGACTATTGGATATGGGACGCTTTTACCCGAATCCATACTCTCTTTGCCTCGTCATGGATTTATAAATCTTCATTTCTCCCTTCTTCCGGCCTACCGTGGTGCAGCTCCAGCGCAACGAGCGATTGAAAATGGCGAGAGCGTTACTGGAGTTACGGTCTTTTCTTTAGATAAAGGAATGGATACCGGTCCGATTTACACGGCAACTGAGCTAGCGATCGACAAAGATTGGCGATCGTTGGAGTTATTGAAAGCTTTAGCAGAGTTAGGTCCTCAGGTAGTTAATGAGGCTTTGCTGGCGATTGAATCAGGAGTTAAACCGCATCCACAAATCGGTTTGGCAACGCTTGCTCCTAAGATTACAAAGCAAGATGCTCGCCTCAAGTGGAGTTTGTCTTCGGAGGTACTCTCTCGCAAGATTCGTGCCTTTTATCCTGCGCCATGCGCGTGGACCACATGGGAAGAAAATACTTTCAAGATTACGAGGGCGGCGATTAGCACGATAGATGTTCCTGTGGGTGAAGTAGTAGTGATTGATGGTGACGTCATAGTTGGGTGCGGTTCGCGGACCGCTTTACGTCTTGACTCGGTAGTTCCGGCTGGCAAGAGGGAAATGACCGCAACTGAGTGGGCGCGCGGTGCGCGATTGGTTCAAGGTGCCCATTTTGGTTGAAGCCCGCAGAAACACTTTTAAATCACCTAAACCAGATGCTGCACGTTTATTGGCCTTTGATCTCATTACCGAGGTCAATCGAAATGATGGTTATTCAAATCTTTTATTACCGCAAGCGTTGAGCTCTAGCACGCTAGAGGAACGGGGTCGTAATTTAGTGACGGAGTTGGTCTACGGCACATTACGTATGCAGGGCAAACACGATTGGGTTTTAGCTCAGATTAGTGATCGACCATGGTCAGAAGTAGATCCTGGGATTATTGATGTTGCACGGCTGGGAGTGCATCAAATACATGAGATGCGCATCCCGGACCATGCAGCAGTTGCGGCAACGGTCGAAGTTGCGCGCAAGAGAGTCGGTGAATCCAAGGCGAGTTTTGTAAATGCTCTCCTTAGAAGCGTCACGCGCAGATCAATTGATGATTGGTTTGCACCGTTACTGGAGATCAAAGATCCAGTAGAGAGATTCTCTATTCAGTATTCACATCCAGAGTGGATTATTTCGGCTTACTACGATCTTTTAAAGGATTGGCAACAAGTTGAGGCGGCGCTTGCAATTAATAACGTGCCTGCATTACCAACATTGGTCTCCTGGCCCGGTTATTCAACGCAAGAAGAGCTCGTCGCCCTTGGCGCCGAAGCGACTACGTACTCATCTTTGGGTGCGAGATGGAAAGGCAATCCAGGCTCTCTCGAAATAATTCGCCACAGATTGGCAGGTGTGCAAGATGAGGGGTCACAGTTAGTTGCAACGGTATTTGCCTCGGTCGCCAACGGCTCCTCATGGCTAGATTTATGTGCAGGTCCCGGTGGAAAAGCGGCCTTACTCTCCTCCATCGCAGCGGAGCGACACATTACATTTACAGCAAATGAGATCTCCACCCCGCGTGCAGATTTAGTTCGGCGTGTTGTTCATGGTGCGCGAGTGTGGACTGGTGACGGTCGAGAAGTTGCTACTCATAATGAACTCTTTGATGCCGTACTCATTGATGCGCCATGTACAGGTTTGGGTGCCCTCAGAAGACGACCTGAAGTGCGTTGGCGACGAACATTGCAAGATCTACGCGAACTAACTGCGCTACAACGCGAGCTGATTAACTCTGCCATCTCTGTACTCAATCTCGAAGGCATACTTGGTTATGCAACCTGCTCTCCGCACTTGGCTGAAACTACGGTTCAAGTCAACGAGATTATTAAGAAACATCCTGAAATGGAGTTAGTAGATATAACCCCATATCTGCCACAGGGCTTGCATAATGCAACGAGAGCCGGCGCCATGGCCTTGTGGACGCATATCCATGGCACGGATGCGATGTTTCTAGCAGTGTTACGCAAGAAAAGTTAGGATATTCCTATGTCACGAGAGATTCGTATTACCCCCAGCATTCTCAACGCAGATTTGAATAATCTAGAGTACGAAATCTCGCGGATAGCGGCGCAGTCAGATCTGATACATCTAGATGTTATGGATAATATTTTCGTACCGAATTTCACCTTCGATTTCGCTCGTGCTAGTCAGATTATCGCCTCATGTCCCATAGCAGTCGATGCGCATTTGATGGTTGCAGATGTTGATTCGATCGCGCCCGCCTATGCCGAGGTGGGCTGCGCCAGCGTGACGATTCATGCTGAGGCAGCAAATGATATTTCACAAACTCTTCGATCGATAAGAAAAGCTGGCGCGCGCGCAGGACTAGCCTTGAAGCCAGGTACGCCCATAGAAGATTATGAAAACTTTCTTAGTGATGTCGATATGTTTCTCATCATGACTGTCGAACCTGGTTTTGGTGGACAGAAATTTATGCATGAGATGATGGCGAAAGTTAAACGTGCTCGAAAGATTATTGGAGACCGCCCTATTTGGCTGCAAGTCGATGGGGGAGTCTCATTAGAGACTATTTCGGAGGCGGCAGAAGCTGGGGCCGACGTGTTTGTTGCTGGAAGTGCCGTATTTAATGCCGATGATCCAGCTGCAATGATTCTCTCCCTGCGCAATTTAGCAAGCTCTGTGGCATACTAACGCCCAAGTTGTTCCGGGGGTCGGTGATAATTCCGAACCGGCGGTAAAGTCCGCGACCCGATCACATCCAGTGATCGGTTGATTTGGTGAAAATCCAAAACCGACAGTTAAAGTCTGGATAAAGGAACATACAGTTGGGTGCACCGTGCATTCAGCTGTTCTGTTGCTTCCTGGAGCTTTTTATCCTAGGAAGGTACAACTGTGAATATCATTACTTGGCTTTTTGAAACAAATATTAATTTTGGTAGCAAATCTATCGCCGTGCGTGAAATTGTCGGCGGAACGTTAGGTTTAACAAGTGCAATTTTTGGAATGCGTCGGAAAATTTGGGCATGGCCAATTGGAATTCTCGGAGATGCTCTACTTTTTACCGTCTTTTTGGGCGCGGTCTTTGCTTATGCAGATCAACCTTCAGCTAATTTCTATGGTCAAGCTAGTCGCAATCTCTTGCTCATCTTTGTTAGCGTCTATGGTTGGATTCGCTGGTCGCAGCATCGCAAGAGTCATGGCAATTCCAAACATGCTGTGACACCACGATGGACAACAAGTCGGGAGAAAATGATGCTCGCCCCGATTATCGTTGTATTTTTCCTTCTCTCCATGCAGATTTTTAAGGCGCTAGGTGAGACTGGTACTTGGTTACTTGTAGATACTTGGATATTCACGGGTACGGCACTTGCAACTTTTGGCATGAGCCGTGGTTATGTTGAGTTTTGGTTAGTGTGGGTAGCCGTTGATCTAGTGGGCGTTCCCTTTGCCTTTAGCAATGG
>WLHG01000019.1 GCA_009702845.1 Actinomycetota bacterium | reverse complement strand
TGTCGATAAGAGCACGTGCATGCGAAAGCGGAGCGAATTTTTCTGGAAATCTATCTCGCCATAATTTAATGGGGGGCAATGCATCGGTATTTGTACGCATCGCTGGCCACTGACTTTCTGGAAGTGCAACTGCTCGTGCAATCGCTTCAAGCCATAGGGCAGAGTTTTCTACCCATCGCGCGCGAAGACCGATTGGGCGCAACGCCTTTTCAAACTCTTTCTTTGTCGTCGGTGCTGCTAAACATAGTTCAATAATCGCTGCATCATTGAGTAGCTTTCCACCGGCAATATCTTGAGCCGAAGCGATCTGATCACGTGCTATCCAGAGCTCACGAATAATCGCTAAGTGATCACGTCGTTTTATCTTGTGCATTCCAGATGTGCGACGCCAGGGATCTATTCGTGGCGGAGGCGGAGGGGCTAGAAGAATTGATGCAAACTCCTCCTCGGCCCATCGTAATTTTCCAGATGCCTGCAAGATTTCACGCATTGCATTTCGAAGTTCAACGAGAAGTTCCACATCAAGTGCGGCATATGTCAGCCATTCTTGTGGCAGCGGCCGCGTAGACCAATCAGCTGCACTATGTTCTTTTGCAAGAACGACGCCCATTAAAGACTCTAAGAGTGGTCCAAGCCCAACTCTAGGTAGACCTGCGATACGACCACCGAGCTCAGTATCAAATAGATGTGTGGGATTAATTCCTATCTCTCGCAGACATGGTAAATCCTGAGTGCTTGCATGCAAAATAACTTCATCGCTATTGAGCAGTTCATTGAGTTTGGAGATCAACGGGTTATTGAGACCGAAAGGAATTGGATCGATCAGATGTAATCCGCCGGCTTCGCGCTTAATTTGAATTAAATATGCACGGGCGCTGTAGCGAAAGCCAGAGGCGCGCTCTGCATCAACGGCAAAGGGGCCGTGACCTGCTCGAAGTTGGGCAATCGCTAATTCAAGGGCGGCATCACTGTTAATAACTGGCGGAGTTCCTCCTGCAGGCACGAGCAATGGAACTGGCGCTAACTCATCTTCCATAAATGAAATTACCGAGCCCTAGTTGAATTAATCGCCGAAACGCCTTCTGGAATCTCTTCAAGACCTGAAACCTCCGCGATGAGGGTGCACCAGCCTGCAATATGTTTGATGAGTTCAGTTGGATCTGAAATCACTGGCGTCCACGATGCACGAATCTCAATTTCAGATTCATCATGGCGTGGTGATAGTTTTCCAAATGAGGCGCTAGAAACTCGAGTGACGGTACCACTTGGTGCGGCGATTGTGCAGCCGGCGGCTTCAAGGGCCGATAAGAACCAGCCCCATCCAAATTCGGGAAGTGATGGATCCTCTTGCATTGCAGTATCGACATCGGCGCGAACAAAGCTGACGCATCGAAACTCACCCTCCCAAGTCTCTTGTCCGCCCGGTTCATGAAGTAGAACAAAACGACCAGAGGCGAGTTCATCTTCATCATCTCCCACCTTGCCATTGCTGACATCGGCAGAGAATGCGAATGCATATGTTGCTAATTTTTGCGGCGCCGGAACCTCTTCAAGGGATATTTCCGAGCGCGGGGTAAATTCTCGTAGTTGGTTCAATAATCTTTCGAAGCCATTGGCATCCATGCTCTTAGAGTAATAAGTACACCCTCAATTCTCGGGAGGCGGGACGGTAGGCTCATATGTATGACATCACTCTTAGCCCTGCTTTCAAGTCTGCTGTGGGGTACGGCCGATTTTGAGGGTGGAAGATTGAGCAAGAAACATGCACCCATCGCCGTATTGGGTTTTTCTCAAATCATTGGCTTGCTCTTTGGAGTCGCGCTGCTGTTTGCTTACGGCGATTGGAGCACGTCAGCCCTTGGTCAAGGTGGATATTTAATTCCTGGAATCGGCGCAGGATTATTTGGTTACTTCGGGCTCGCCTGCCTCTATGCCGGGCTTGCATCGGGAAGCATGGGAGTTGTCTCTCCTATTAGTTCATTAAGTGCTGTGATTCCTTTGGGTTACGCACTCTTACATGGCGATACGCTCTCACTCATTTCATCAATCGGAATAGTTCTAGCACTTACCGGCGCATTTTGCGCAAGTGGACCTGAACTCTCGCATGGCATTGCTCTCCGCCCGCTCTTTTTAGCAATTGGAGCAGCCTTTGGATTTGGTACATCACTAACATTTATCTCTATTGGATCGCAGACGAGTGCGCTTTTGACAATGGTTACGATGCGTGCGGCAACATTTCTAGTAACGATTGCAATCGCCCTCCGTTTTAGAAGCACTGGAGGCTTTTCTAAGAGAGAGTATCCGAGTTTAATATTTATTGGAGTTTCGGATTTCTTAGCAAATCTGCTTTTAGGGGTTGCATGTAGCAAAGGTTCGGTATCGGTAGCCATGGTGCTCGGTTCAATGTATCCAATCGCCACGGCCGTTCTAGCATTTGGTTTTCTACGTGAGCGATTGCATAAAGTTCAGTACGTGGGAATAGTCCTTGCCGTCAGTGGCGTCGCCTTAATCTCAGCCTTTTAATTATGGGCGTGAAAAAATAGCGTTCCATCAATCTCGCTTTTTTCACAGGATGTAAAGTGAGTGAGCAATTCCCGCCAATCGATTGTGTTTTCCCCATCGCCTACTTCGGTGACAGTGAGAAAAAAATCGTCAATTAAATCTGCCTTTAAGAGTTCACGCATTAACGAGGGACCGCCTTCAACTAAAATTCTGGGACCAAATTCATCTCGTGCTCGAACTAGCGCCTGGCTGGGCGAGAGATTCCATAGGTGCGCCTGTGGATTATCTGCAATCGGGGAAATATCCGAGCGCGAGAGGACGACCACCGGGATTGGGGTAGTTGAGTAAGGCTCTGTGCGGGCCGTATTTCCACCGATGAGAATGAGATCGAACTCCCTGCGACGGGCAAGAAAGAGGGATCTATCGGCCTTTGAACTTACGCCGCCAGATGAGCCCGCTTTGCTGGTTGAGCCATCGACACCTACTACGAGTGAGGCTGAGGTGCTCATCGGCCTAGCATCCCAGTTTCTCGGCCACTTCACAGCCCATATTAGGCTCAAGAGTTGAGCTCGGGCGGCAAAGATAGTTAGCCTTAACTCCATGTCCGGACTCAAACGTGCCTTAGTCCTGCTCTCCGGGCTCGCGATTATCGCTGCGGTGCTTGCTCCGATCGCTGCCAATGCCGCTCAAACCTTGGAGCAGGTTCAGGCCAAAGTTCGTGAATTAGAAGAGGATGCAACGACGGCAGCTGAAGGGGCACAAGAGGCCAAGGTCAAACTCGGAGTATTAACTAAAACTCTCAACGGCATTAAGGCTAAAGCCGAGGTGCAGGGAGCGACCGTAACTGCCCTACAAAAATCCCTTGGTGCCATAGCACTCGAGCAGTATAAATCAGGATCTATGAGTCAAGGCCTAGAGCTCCTCTTTTCCAGCGATCCCACGCTCTATCTCTCCTCCGCTGGCACACTCGATGCAATCACCCGAGGCAAATCGACACAGCTTCGAAAGTTTGAAGCGGCGACTCAACGCCTTAATGCAACAACGATGACGGTCAATGACAAGTTGGCTCTCGTCAGAGCGGCCCAAAAGAAATTTGCCGCACAATCTGCCCTTGCGCAGGCGAAGTTAAAAGAGGCTGAAGTTTTACTGTCAAAGTTGAAAAAAGCCGATCGAGTGCGTTTAGCAAAGTTAGCAGCAGCCCAAGAGGATGCAGATCAAGCATCTTCACTTGCAGCTGCACGAAGCGCCAATGGAATTTCAGGACGTGCCGGTGTTGCGCTTAAGTATGCGCTTAAGCAGATCGGTGATCGATATGTCTTTGGTGCCGCCGGACTCGTTACGTGGGATTGTTCAGGATTAACGATGCGCGCATATCAAGCTGCCGGAGTTTCATTACCTCACTCATCATCGGCGCAATCTCGAATGGGAAAACAGGTCTCAACCAAAGCCCTCAAGCCAGGGGACTTACTATTCTTTGGACGCCCCGTCTCGCACGTTGGAATTTACTTAGGTGGCGGTCGCATGGTGCATGCACCACGCTCTGGTTCACGTGTGAAAGTAACAACTGATCTCAACATGGGACGCAAAGCTTTGGTGGGAGCACGCCGCTATTGAAGAGAACTCTATTTATTACAAATGATTTTGGTCCCCGCGCAGGCGGAATCGAAACCTTCATTATTGGTTTGATTCAACGTTTGCCACATGCATCGACAATTGTTTATACCTCAGCGCAGGGTGATACCCATGAATATGATGCTGCCTGGCTTGCAGAGTATGGGGTTCGAATCATTCGAGATCGGGCAAAGATTCTGCTGCCAACGCCGCGGGTCAGCCGCGCAGTTACGAAGCTAATAAAGCACGAGGGGATTGAAACCGTAGCTTTTGGTGCCGCCGCACCTCTAGCGATTATGGCCTCTGCGCTACGGCGTGCGGGTGCTCGAAGAATTATTGCGCTAACGCATGGCCATGAGGTGTGGTGGTCGAAGGTATTTCCATTTACATTAGCGATGCGCCGAATCGGATCAACGACCGATGCCCTTACATACTTAGGCGAGTTCACGCGAAAGGCCATCTCTGCCTCGCTTACTCCCAAGGCCGGAAACGCGATGGTCAAGATTGCACCCGGAATCGATACAGATCACTTTGCCCCCGTTGATGCCACAATACTTCGAGAGTCACTTGGATTAACAGGTAAGCGCGTCATTGTCTCGGTGGGACGTTTAGTCCATCGAAAGGGGCAGGATTATTTAATTGAGGCGATGAGCGCAATTGTCCACGAAATCCCGGAGGCACATCTAGTTCTTGTAGGTGAAGGTCCATATCTCGATCACCTTGTAAAGCTTGTGCAGAAACACTCACTTGAGGATTACGTAACTTTCATAGGCCGAATTCAATATGCAGAACTACCCAAGTACATCTGTCTCGGGGATGTTTTTGCAATGCCATCGCGCTCACGTTTTCGAGGCTTAGAAGTTGAAGGCCTCGGCATTGTTTATTTAGAGGCAAGTGCATGCGGTCTACCAGTCATTGCCGGTGCATCAGGTGGTGCACCAGATGCCGTGATTGAAGGCGTTACCGGAGTAGTTGTAGATGGACAAGACAGCGCCGCAATCGCAGTTGCCGCTATAAATCTACTTAATGATCCTGAGCGTGCAGCGAAGATGGGTCAAGCCGGACGTGATTGGATAGTTGAAAAGTGGCGCTGGCAGATATGGGCCGAAAAGTTTGAGAAGTTAATCAACAACTAGATTATGTTTTCGCGCTTTACCTACAGCCGCTGTTCGGTTCTCTACCTCAAGCTTTCTAAAAATCGATGCTAAATGCGTCTTAACCGTCGCTTGACTAAGAAATAACGCCGAAGCTATTGCCTGTGTGGATGCACCGCTAGGTAAAAGTCCAAGCACATCAAACTCTCGGGCAGTTAAGTTAAATCGTGCAGTCGTCGCCTTAATTGCAGCGGGTATGCCTTTCGCGCTAAAACTAAGGGGAGATTTAATCGAGTGCTCCACCGCCGCAACTAATTCACTCATGGGAGCACTCTTGAGAATGTAAGCACTGGCTCCAGCATTCATGGCTGCCAACAAATGTGCATCAGTCTCATTAAGAGTAAGTACGACGATCCCTAAGCTTTTTGAGATGGCCCGTGCCCATGAAATTAATTCAAAGCCGCTGCCATCTGGAAGATTCAAATCCACAACTATTACATCTGGGTTAACGTGGGCGATCTGTGCGCGCGCTTCGGCAATGTTGGCCGCCTCGGCGGAAATATCATAACCATGGGTAGTAAGTGCTCGATGCAAGCCCTCTCGAACAACTGCATGGTCATCGATAATAACGACGCTAGTCACTTATTTACCCAAGGCACGGTTATGGAGACATGCGTACCCGCATCAGTTGATTGGATATCCAAGCTCCCATTCAAATCTCGTACTCGCTCGTCGATGCCAACTAATCCATGGTGGCCCTTCTTTTTCACGGTTCCGCCGATGCCATTATCGTGAAGGGAGAGCGTTATCGAGGTTGCATGTGAGTGTTCCTGCACATTGCGTAATAGCTCAGCAAAAACCCTCTGCAGCTCATAACTCGTCGATGCCTCATATCGTGAAGGCAGGCTTTCGGTGCTCTCGCGCAGTGCAAAGATTTCGGCGCGAACTTTGTCAACCAAATCCGTTATTGCAAAGCGCACAGAGCGCAGTTCACTACGAATCTCAACTGGAGTACCAGGCGTGGCAATGAGAGAGTCAATGGAGTATCCAAGCCCAACTAGATCTTGAGCTATTCCATCATGTAACTCTTGTGCGAGTCTAACTCGCTCATTAACGCTCATATTTTTACTTAGTGAAGAGTTGTTCAATCTCCTTGGCAAACTCTTTGGCTATTACCGCTCGCTTCATCGAAAGCTTTGCTGTTAGGTGCCCGCCCGCGATTGTAAAATCAGTTGGCAAGATAATAAATTTGCGAATTGATTCAGCTTTACTCACGGCCTTATTGGCATCATCGACTGCAGTTTGAATAACAGAGATCAGATCTGGATCATTTGCCAGATCAGTCATTGAGGCACCCGCCTTATTGTGATTTGCCACCCAAGATTTCAATGCATCTTGGTCAATTGTGACGAGGGATGCAATAAATGGTTGGTTGTCGCCAACGACCATGCATTGACTAACAAGCGGATGCGCACGAAGACGATCTTCAAGTACGGCAGGTGCAACATTCTTTCCTCCAGCGGTAACAATTAACTCTTTCTTGCGACCGACTATGTAGAGGAAGCCTTCATCATCTAATTTTCCAAGATCTCCTGATTGGAACCAACGATCACTTGTAAAGACTTCTTTATCGGCAGCTTCATTGTTCCAGTACCCACGCATCACAATCGAGCCGCGAATGAGAACCTCGCCATCATCTGCGATTTTTATAGATGTTCCAGGTACTGGACGCCCAACTGAGCCAACGCGGTGTGCACCACTGAGGTTCAAGGTCGCACCAGCTGTTGTTTCGGTTAAGCCGTATCCCTCAAGAATTGTAATTCCGGCGCCTCGATAAAAATGGCCGAGGCGAACCCCCAGAGGCGCTCCTCCTGAAATCGCGGCCTCGACTCGCCCGCCCATTCCAGCGCGAATCTTGGAGTAGACCAACTTGTCGAAGAGTTTGTGTTTGATTGATAACAAAGGTGAGACTGATTTCTTATCAAGGCTTTCAGAGTAAGCAATTGCAACATCTGCAGCCTTTCGAAAAATCTTGCCCTTACCAGCGGCTTCAGCGCGTGCTTCGGCTCCGTTATAGATCTTTTCAAATATACGCGGAACGGCAAGAACGAAAGTTGGCTTAAAAGATGCCAAATCCATGGGAAGTCGCCCGACTGGATCACTGCAGTGAGCTAGATGAAGACCGGCAGAGATTGCTCCGATCTCAACCATGCGGCCAAATACGTGAGCTATAGGTAAGAATAGAAGTGTAGATCCACCTGGCTTTAGAAATAAGTCAGCGGCGCCTTGAACAACGTTGCCACACTCAGATAAAAAGTTGCTGTGGGTGAGGGATACACCCTTTGGTTTTCCTGTCGTGCCAGATGTGTAGATAATTGTTGCAAGCGTGTCAGGTACTAATGAGTTGCGACGGCGATCAATCTCGTCATCGCTTATATGTGCACCTGCCGCCTTGAGGGTACTCAATACATCTTCAGTCATTATCCAGACATGCTTTGTATGTGATGGCTGAACGCTCTTAACTAAATCACGCAGAGCTGGAGTTTCTACGATGATTGCAACTGTTGAGGAGTCGTTAAGAATCCAATCGACCTGCTCGGCTGAAGATGTGTCATAAACAGGAACAACGACGCCGCCTGCAAACCAGATTGCGAAATCTAAAATCGTCCACTCATAGCGTGTCCGCGACATAATCGCCACGCGATCACCAATCTGCACACCAGCTGCGATTAGACCCTTCGCGGTTTCGCGAATCTGAGCCTCTGCCTCTTTCGCAGTGACACTTTGCCAACCATCACCCAGAGGGCGCGACATAATGATGCGCTCTGGTTCAAACCAGGCGCGCTCTGCGATGAGATTTGTAAGATTTCCGGCAGTTGCCGCAGGGACGAGGGCAGGGTTGTTAATTTCATTCATGGCGCTAACGCTAGCGTGTGATTTATAAATTAGGGAAGAGGGGTAACCTTGGGCCATGAGCGATTCGAGCAGATCCACCATCACGATAGATGCCCCGTTAGCCGCAGTGACAGAGGCGTTATTTGCGCTGGAAAACTACCCAGAATGGTCTAGTTCGATTAAATCCGTTGAGGTAGTAAATCGTGACGATCAGGGCCGGGCCACCAAGGTCAAGATGACCATTGACGCCGGAATGATGAAGGATCGGGTTATTTTGGATTACGACTGGTCAGAGGCTCCGGCGCGATTGAGTTTTTCACTCGATGATGCCGATCTTTTAACAGGTATGGATGGGGCTTACATTATTAAGAGCATCGATGAGGAGAGCACTGAAGTTACATATGAGCTGACCGTCTCACTCTCCATGCCGATTCCCGCGATGATGCGACAAAAGGCGGAAAAGACAACTATCGATCAAGCGTTAGCTCAACTTAAAGCAACGCTCGAGTCGTAGTTTTTATTTTATGTCATACACAATCGGTATAGATGTTGGCGGTACAAAAGTATTAGGTGGCGTAGTTGATGAAAATGGGAAAGTTATAGCAACGGCTAGAAAAGATACGCCTCGCCAAGGTGGTAGTGCATTAACGCAGACCATCGCCGATATTGCACAAGAGTTAATACAAAGCCACGATATTGAATCAGTAGGAGTCTCTGCTGCAGGCTTTGTCTCATCAGATCGAAAGACGATGTTGGCAACACCTAATATCGCCGATTGGAATGGCGTTAACTTAGATGCCGAGCTCACGAAGTTAATTGGCCTAGATGTAATAATTGAAAACGATGCAAATGCAGCGGCATGGGGTGAGGCAAAGTTTGGTGCCGGTCGAAATCAAGACCACATGATGATGCTTACCGTTGGTACAGGTATTGGTGGGGGAATTGTCGTTAATGGCTCGCTCTATCGTGGAGCATTTGGTATCGCCGCCGAATTCGGGCATATGCGCGTCGTACCCGATGGGCATCTATGTGGATGTGGCGCACGCGGTTGTTTTGAACAGTATGCATCTGGCAATGCACTTTTACGTCATGCACGCGAGGCGATTAGCGCGAGCCCCGAGATCGCACGTAATTTATTATCACGTGGCGATGGAAGCGTTGAAGGTTTAACCGGCAAGGCGATTACCGAGGCGGCGAGAGATGGCGATCCTGTTGCTCTGGCTGCATTTAATACAACAGGACAATGGTTAGGTGCTGGCATTGCTACGTTATCTGTCATTTTAGATCCAGCCTGCGTAGTTATCGGCGGGGGAGTAATCGATGCAGGAGAGATTTTATTGAAGCCAACTCGCGAGGCTCTAGAGCGCACAATGCCTTTTGCGGGCAAACATCCGTATCCGCAGATTATTGCTGCAGAGTTAGGTAATGAAGCCGGCCTTGTCGGCGTTGCCGATTTAGCGCGTCTTTAACTTTCAAAGGGATAGACAAGGCCTATCTGATCTCTGATCTGATCTATAACCTGCATAACGGAGAGCGTTTCACTCCATGGCATCAGTGGTGATTCAAGCTCTCCAGCACCGACAACGCGCGCCATCTCGATTGCCTGCTCGCGTAATCCATGACCTACGTAGTTATTTGGATATTCAGTGACAGTGCCATCAAAGAGAACTACGCGCATCGCGGCGGGGTTGTAGAAAGTGCGATCAATTTCAAGGCGACCGAGCAGACCGCTCACGACTGCTCGACATGGAGTCTGGGCAATCATTGTTGTATTTATTATCGCCTGTGCACCATTGGCATAGTCGAAAATTGCACTTGTCTGGGCATCCACACCGCGATCGGTCATTACTGCGCGCGCAGTAATAGAAGAGGGCGCACCGAGTACAAGATGGGCGAAAGAGACAGGGTAGATTCCAAGATCTAACAATGCTCCACCAGCTAGTTGTGGATCTACTATGCGCACAATATTTTGATCGGCAAGGCGTTGTCCGTGATCGGCCTCGACCATTTCGATCTTTCCAAGAACTCCGCTTGAAAGGATCTCTCTCACAACTGCAATATGAGGTAAGTAACGTGTCCACATCGCCTCAAGGAGTGCGACGTTATTTTCTTTAGCACAGTTAATCATCGCCTGTGCTTGTTTAGCAGAGATTGCAAATGGCTTTTCACACAAGACAGGTTTACCAGCGGAAAGAGCCAGCATTGTGTGCTCTTCATGTGACGGGTGAGGTGTCGCAACATAAATTGCATCAACGTTTGGATCGTTCACTAAATCCTTATAACTTCCATATGCAGTTGCTGTTGGAATATCTTTGGTGAACTCTTCAGCTTTGCTTAAAGTACGCGAACCAACGGCGATAACTTCATGCCCCTCAGCACGTAATAAGTCATCGACAAATGCCGCAGCGATTCCACCAGTTCCTAAAACTCCCCACTTAAAATTTTTCACAGTGCAACTCCGTCATCATCGTGGAAGGGACGTTTGAGCCAACGCAGAACTGCGCGCTTGGCCGAATAATAAAAGGAGCGCGGAGTTTGTGAAGGCGGGTTTGGGGGCAGGAAGTGATTGTTGCGATCAAGCTCTTCTAGATAGGTTGTGGGCGCAGACTCATCGAGGGAGAGGCCAGAGACAATGGCCTCAAACTCGCTACGGATCAACTCCTCCTCATCGGATTCATCGCCCAGCGGATTTAACGGATCTTTGCTCACCCTCAGATAGTGTCATACGGGGCAATAACAGGTAAATTAGAGAGGTGCTCAACAACCTCCCCTATGGCGTACTGCGTGCATTCCTGACGCCCTTTTTGATGAGCGCCTTTAGGCCCAAGGTTAAAGGCC
>WLHG01000018.1 GCA_009702845.1 Actinomycetota bacterium | reverse complement strand
TAAGTAATAAGGAGAGAACGTGACACCTAGCGCAGTGTTGCATCCAAGCGGTAGTTATAGATTTTTGCCTGCGATCACTGCATATTCGGCGGGCTTTGCAGCATCCGATGGCTATGAAATCACTGCCCTGCGTTTACTCGATTGTCCAACACTTTCAATCGCCTTTGAGAGGATTGACGCAGAGATTAATAAACGAAGACTTCCTGCCACCGCATTAGCGGGATTACAACTTCGATCACCAGGTGCATTTACCTTTGAAGGATTTGCACAATTCAACAACGAGTATCGTAAATTACTTATTGATCGAAGCTTGATCATCGATGGGGTCAATCCAATTTCGCGCACGAATGTGATTCCAATTCACAACCAGCCATCTGCGCCATCAATTGCAGTTGCATTTATAGTTACTCCAACTCAGGGGCACAGTGGAAGTGATTTTGTTGTCGCAGGAGCTGGTGAGGTCGATGGCGAATTAGGAGCTGAAAACATCGTTGCTCGGGGAGATTTGAGTCAAAAGGGCTTATCTTTAAAGGTTGAGTGCGTACTAAACATAATGCTTGAAAGGCTTCATGCTCTAGGGGCATCAGGGGGAAGCCCTACTACCGTAAATGTTTACACGGCTCACGAAATTTCAGGTCTAACCGAGAAAATTGAAAAGAAACTACCTTCTGTCTCTAGACATGGGTACTCAACGTGGCTCACAACTCCCCCTGTAAAAGAGATTGAATTTGAGATGGACTGTGCCAGTTACAGTAAATGGGTGGTGATCTAATGACATCTGGGCCTAACGACGTCTTAGATTTACTCGCAAAGATGATCTCATTTGATACGGTGAACGAATACACATCTGGCGTAGATTTTCCCGAACGAACAATGATGGAGTACCTCGAAGAAATTGCAAAGGGATGGGGGCTAGAGACAAGCCGATTACCCATTCCTGCAAGTGCCCTTGCTGCTAGCTATAACTTGCTCATAACCTACGAGGTTTCAAAAACAGCCCAGTGGCTAGTTTTTGAATCACATGCCGACACCGTCAGTGTCGATGGCATGACAGTAAATCCCTTCCAGGGCCTAATAAAAGATGGAGTAATTTACGGCAGAGGAGCGTGCGACACAAAAGGTAGCGGGGCTGGAATGTTATGGGCCCTTAAAGAATATATGGAGCTTTCCACATGTGCCAATAACATCGCAGTCTTATTTGTAACCGATGAAGAGGCGACAAAAACTGGCACCACAGCATTTGTCCAAACTCAGCTAGAGCATCTTGATTGGACGCCAACCGGAGTAATCGTCGGAGAGCCGACATTATGTCAGCCAGTAGTGGCCCACAATGGTGTTATCCGATGGAAAGTAAGTACACAGGGCGTCGCTGCACATTCATCTAATCCTTCAAATGGCCAAAGTGCCATTTCTGCAATGTCCAAATTGATTCTCGAATTTGAAAAAGAATATTGCTCAAAAATCTCTTTAACTCATCCTTTGACCGGCCAAGCTGCGTGCTCAGTTAATACAATCTCCGGAGGAACAGCCGTAAATATTATTCCGAATTTTTGTGAGATTGAAATTGATCGACGTACCTTGCCAGGGGAAGATAGCGAGCAGGTTCTAAAAGATATGAAAGCAGTCCTTGACTCAATTTCGCTACGGGACCCAACAATACTTATCGGAACTTCGACACCATTTATCGATTACCCACTCGACCCAATCGTTAATCATGGGTTTGCAATGCAAATATCCCAAATTCTGATTGGTATGGGGCTTTCGAGTGAACAATCTGGTGCTGGCTATGGAACAGATGCATCTACCTACTCAATAGCTGGAATCCCAGCAGTAGTAATTGGTCCAGGTAGTATAAATCAGGCTCATACCAAAGATGAATGGCTTGAAATTGCAGAGTTAGATAAATCCGTATTGATCTATAAGCAAATCATGGGATACAACTTTATATGAACGAGAGCGCATTACGAATAGGGATAATCGGCTTTGGCGGCATGGGGACAATGCATGCCGAACAGATTGGCTACTTAGAAAATGCTGTTGTTGCTGTAATTATCGAGCCAGCTCCACTCAATCGCAAAAAAGCAGAGGATTTCTTTGTTGGACAAGATGTAGCTTTTTATGATGATGTAGAGAGTGCGCTTCAGCATGTGAAGGTCGATGGTTGGATCGTAACCTCAAGCACGAGTACTCATATTGAGATTACTAAGCTACTTCTAGAAAATGGTTACACCGTTCTTCTAGAAAAACCAATTGCATCGTCGTTGGTTGAAGCCGAAAAGTTGCGGGCGCTAGTTAAGTCCGATTCCTCCAATTTGATGATGGGTCACATCCTTCTCTGGAATAAAGAGTTCCAGGCTATGAAGAGTGAGGCCACCAAACTCGGTAAAATTGCCGCCATAAATTGCTCGCGCCAACGTAGCGCCAATCACCGCACTCGCTATCCGGGTGAGTCTCCATTTGCCTTCATTATGGTCCACGATCTCTATACAGTTCATAGTTTAGTTCAGGCACAGGAGCCAACGAGATTTTCTGCCCAACAGCGCATACATGATCAAGGTGGCGTAGACCTAGCTCAAGCTCAACTTGGATGGTCCGATAACACGTACGCTTCATTGGTGGCGAACTATTTGATTCCGGATGATATTCCAGGTGATGGAAACATTGATGAACTCACTGTTGCAGGCGAGTCATGGCATATGCGTCTTTTATACGAAAGTGGTGTCATCCAGATAGCATCTAAGGGCCAGATCCATCAAGTGAATGTAGATCCACCGATGCGCATCGGTGCCACCAACTTCTTTGACGATGCACTGAGAAGTGAGTTAGAGCATTTCTTACTCTTGATCGCAGGTGCTGCGAGCGTTCCAGTTGGAGCTAGATATCAAGATGCCTGTCAGATTCAAGGTTGGATTGGTAATTTTATTTCACTCACACAAGACGAAGGAGCTAAATAATGCTAAGTCCTGAAAGCCGCCTCAAGGATTTTCCTTCACTTAAAGACCGTGTATATCTCAACACTGCAGCCGAAGGGATTCCACCCGCAAGTGTAATTGCTGCTCTCAATCAATACGCACAAGACAAAATAATAGGTATGGATGGCCGGCTACCCCACCAAGAGCAATGGGTTCAGGCTAAATCAATGACTGCTAAATTCTTTAATTTAAATAGTGATCAGATTGGAATTTGCTCCTCGGCATCAGAGGCTTACAACTTAGCCTATGCGGCACTTCACCTTAAAGATGGTGACGAGGTGGTTGTTAACGATCTCGATTTTCCTTCTGGAGCTACTCCCGCCATGACAGAGTCTTCTAAGGCAAAAGTAAAAGTTTGGAGAAGCAAGGACGGCGTGCTTGATCTTAAAGATTTAGAAAAACTACTGACCCCAAAGACAAGATTAGTTAATATCTCCTCGGTCAGTTTTTACAACGGTTTTCGCCTTGATGTAGATGAGGTTTCACAGATAGTTCGACGTCACTCAGGTGCAATGCTGGCAGTTGATGTGACTCAGGCACTTGGAAGAATTCCACTTGATGTGAAGAAGGCAGATCTAATAGTTAGTGCCACACACAAGTGGATACTAGCTTCACATGGAGGAGGTCTAGTCGGAGTATCTCCTGAGCGGGCCGATGAATGGAATGTAACTGCTGGAGGTTGGTTTAACCTCGAAAATGCATTTGATGAATCACGTTTTGAGAAACTGATTAGCAAGAAGGGTGCGGCAAGTTTCATGGTCGGTATGCCCAATTATGCAGCCATCTATGCAATCAATGCCGGTTTGGGTTACATAGACAGCATCGGCGTAGGTGCAATTGACGATCATGCCAAGAAGCTTGTGACTATGTGTCTTGAAGGATTAGCAGAATTACCAGTTGAAATGTTAGGGTCAATTTCACCTAGACTTCTTTCAGGAATTGTCGCATTTAAACACCCAAAATTTGAAGAGATAAATCAATACTTACACTCTGAAGGCGTACACGTGATGTCACATGCAGGTCGAATTCGCGCTTCAATTCATGGATATAACAATCAAGACGATGTAGTAATTTTCCTCGAAACATTAAAGAAAGCCTTGCTCCTCCATGCTAGCTGACGGCCATATTCATCTTTTTGAAAATGGCTACAAGAATTCTGGAGAAAATGAAATTTCTCTTTATGAGGATTTGATAAAGCAACATACGATAAAATGCTCCTTAGTGGTTGGCTACGAGGGAGAAAGTTGGGCTTTAGGAAATAACGCTTACATCTCATCCCTGGCACAGACCAGACCATGGATTCACCCGCTAGCATTTTTCAAGCCCAGCAACCTTCAAGTATCAGAATTAGATAATTTGCTTAAATTAGGATTTGAAGGAATCACCCTATATATTTTTTCAGAGCAAGATGCGGCCGACCTAAGCGCCGTAGAAGACTCCGTTTGGGTATGGCTTGTAGAAAATAAATGGATGATCAGCGTTAATTCAAGAGCCCACTTTTGGGATCTCTGGCTAGACGTGATGAGTAAGTGGCCTCAATTGACACTCCTGATCTCCCACCTTGGATTACCAAGAGTCGACGCAGACCATCTCACAAATGATGATATTTCAATAGAACTAAGCACCATCTGCAGACTTCATAGTTATACGAATGTATATCTTAAATTGAGCGGCTTTTATGCACTTGAGCAAAAGGATCCTGCATACCCATATCCATCCCTTGTGAACTATCTACATTACATAGTCGATAACTTCGATCGAACTCGCTTAATCTGGGGCTCAGACTTTACCCCAGCACTTGCAACTGTCACCTTCGCCCAGACTTTCGAGCATTTTTTCACATTGGAGTTCTTGGGGCAGATTGATACAAACATGATTTTGCATCAAAATTTGTTGCAACTTATCGCGAAATTAGAGAATTGAGTTTCGGAAGTACCTGATTCAATTTGGTTAGTAAGTCGCTCTTCCGCCTGATGCATCAAAAGTAAAGCCAGTCGTGAAGGAGCAAGCCTTGGATACCATAAAGGCCAGCATTTCAGCGGTCTCTTCGGGCTCTCCAATTCTTCCCATAGGAATTTTTGCAAGCATGTACTTAAGCGTCTCGTCACTCGTGTCGGCATTCATTGGAGTCCTAATGACTCCAGGGGCAAGTGCATTAATCGTGATTCCCTCGTTGGCCACCTCTTTGGCAACACCTTTAATGAAACCAATCATGCCGGACTTAGATGTGTTGTAGGCATGCATTCCAGGGTTGCCTTCCTTGCCCGCGATTGATGCCACATGTGCGATTCGTCCATACTTCCTGGATTTCATATGCGGAAGAACTGCTTGAGTTAACCAGACCGTTCCAAATAGATTGATTGTTACCGTTCGTTCAAAGGCGGCCCACTCAACATCCTCAAGCTTTGTAAATGTTGGACCAACGACTCCAGCAGTGTTTATGACTGCATCAATCTGAGCATGCTTAGAAATCACTGAAGTAACGAGTGACTGAACGCTCGATTGGTCACCCAAGTTAACGCTCTCGACCTGATTATCTTTAAGCCCCAACTCTTTTTGAAGTGAAGCTAAACCCGTCTTATCGAAGTCAGCGATAACGACGGTGCCTCCTCGGGAGGCAATCAATTGCGCAGCTGCTCGGCCAATTCCGCTGGCGGCACCAACAACTAAAACAACTTGACCGTCAAAATTATTTAGATCACTTGCCATTATTTCCTCCTGGGTTAATGACGTCGCCTTATGAATTCCATATTACTAGAGAAAAATTGTTATTTTCCCTTTCGTGGGTCTTCTAGGTTCAGAATACTCAATGCGTCGGCATGAATAATCTTTTCTATCTGCTCCAGTGAGATTTTCGGGAAGTTTGTTCCTTCTACTATCTCATTGACTGCCCGCAAGCGCTCCATGGCATATTTGGGGGTGGTAACCGGGAAGTCAGAGCCAAATAGAAACTTGTGCATGACGCCCCATTCGGTTGCCATAAGCATCGCCTCGTAAATCATCCAAGGGCGTGTGTAAATTGCAGAGACATCGGCATAGACATTTGGATGCTTGCGAATAGTGACGATAGTGTCTCGAACCCAAGGATGGCCAACGTGCGCCATTACTATCTTAAGATCTGGAAAACGAATCGCTACTTCATCAGTAACGAGCGGGTGGGCATAGGCCAAAGGAGCTTCGCGTACTGGCGAGGCACCGGTATGAAAGAGAATAGGCAGTGATAATTTCTCGGCGCGTGCATAAAGGGCAAGTGCTTCTCGGCTTAATGGATCAAAGCGCTGATAATTAGCGCCCAGCTTTATTCCTACTAGACCCAGTGCTATGGATTTGTCCATCTCCTCCATCCAGTCATACCTCATTGGATCAATTGACATGAACCCAATGCGATTAGAATCCGATGCAACGAAGTCGGCTGTGTCCTCATTGATTCGCGTAGCATCACCGGGGGTTCCAACTAAGCGCTCTGTATCTGGAACATGAATATTAAATACGATAGACACATCAGCTGCAGTCATGCCTTTTTGATAGTCTGAGTAACTATTGGTGGTATTAACTGGATCTCCAGAATGCCAACCCGAATATGACTTTTTTTCACTCTCTGGGACAGCATGAACGTGTGTCGGAGAGTGCGTATGAACGTCAACAATCATTTCAATTCACCAAATTCCTTTCATAGTAAGGTAAAAAATGAAAACGTGGAACCGTTAGGGCTCGAAAGTCTAGTGAAACTCTCATTTATTGAATGTAATCAGTCCGCGGCCCGGGGCACCTTGGGCTAGAACTTCAAAGGCCTTGTCAGCCTCATCTAGACCATAATGACCAGTAAGCAGAGAGTCCAAATCTAGTTTGCCAGCCAAATATAATTCAATAAGTCTAGGAAATTCAACGTGGGGGTTAGATGAACCATAGACGCTGCCCTTCATCATCTTCTCACCCGCAAGAATAAATCTTGGATCAATTTCCAACACTGCCCCACTTGGCGGAGCTCCTACAATGATCATTGCACCATTTGAACCGAGTATGTTGAGTGCGTTAAGCATTGCTTTCGTGCTTCCAACGGCAGCCACGGTGTATTGCAAGCCATTAGGACAGATTTTCCGAGTTGCCTCTAATACATCTTCCTTCATTGGATTTACTGTATGTGTTGCCCCAAATGACTTTGCCATTTCTAAGGCTGCATCAGATGTGTCAATCGCGATGATTGGATAAGCACCTGCAACACGGGCACCCTGAACTGAATTCAAGCCAACACCGCCGCAACCAACAATGGCAATTGACTCTCCTGGTCTTGTGCCAGCAGTGTTTGTGACTGCGCCGAAGCCCGTTGTGACCGAACACCCAATAAGTGCTGCCATGTCTAGAGGCATGTCCTTGCTAATTTTAATTGCAGAGCTCTCTGGCACTACTAAATATGGTGCATACGTTGCAGGGCCATAGTGAAGAATCGGTTGACCAGTGCTAGCATTTTTAAATCTCGAGCTCCCATCGAGAAGTCCACCCAGTGGTGAACCTGCTCGGCAGTGCCCTGGTTTGCCACCGCGGCAGGCGACGCAAACGCCGCAATTGAGTAGCCAAGAAATAATAACGTGATCCCCTGGGCTCAGAGTTGTCACTCCAGAGCCTACAGATTCAACAACGCCGGATCCTTCATCCCCAAGGATTATTGGCATTGGAATGGCGTGAGAACCGTCGTATGCATGCAGACAGGAATGGCAAACACCTGATGCATACATTTTAACGCGTACTTCACCAGGACGTGGGTTTTCTACTTCCACCTTCGTCATTACCATCTTCTCATTTGCTCTAACTAGCACTGGTACGTCAATTACTATGGTCATGATTTGCCATTCTTTCTCTCAGTAGGTGATGGTTTTTTAAATACTCTCATATAGAGAAGTTCATAGATCCGATCAACTTCTTTTCTTGTTTGAGAATCCAATCGATATCCGACTGGCTCTCTTACGAACTCATTTGTAAATATGTTCTGCTTCACCAGTAAATGCTTCTCTACCGCCAGATATGCATCAAGTGAGTGCTCCAAATCCAACAAACTCGCCAGTGGGCCACTGATCATGTTTATAGAGTCCCAGTCATTAGCTTTTAGTGCCCGCCAAAGCGCCACTAAAATCCAGGTTGTATCGGCACCAGGCATTGTTCCCACGATGCCTCGTTGAAAAGTATCGACCAACGCGCCGCCGCCTGATCCTTCTAATACTCGCGCCTTTCCATCTGTCGCCTCTAGAAATAATGATAATCGTGGGCCTATCGGAACTGCTTCTGGTTTGAAGTAGATGCGTTTGCCGTACCCCTTTAGTAATTGCACCTGAACATCCATAGAAAGTGGCCGACCTACATAGCCCGAGGCGTCCTGAACTATTAAGGGAATCTCAGTTGCGTCGAGTATCGAGCAGTAATGACGGAAAATATCTTCATCATTTAACGATGTAGATAATGGAGGATTTACCATTACGGCATCGGCCTGACAGCCCTGCGCATGTTTTGCAAACTCAATCGCCTGTCCTGTCGTGTCTCCTCCAGCACTCAACACAATAATCCCGCCGAGTTTCTTAGCGCGTTCTGCAACTATTTCATGCAAGTACATTCTCTCGTTGGGTGAGAGCCGCAAAATCTCCGAGACCATTCCAGTGCTAACTCCATCGGCTCCAAGCCCTAAGACCCACTCTATTTCGCGCTCCAATATTTCGCGATCGATCTCATCTTTGGCATTGAACGGGGTAGAAAGCACGGGCAGTACGCCCTGCAATTCGCGCCATGTGCTCATTTGATTAGCCTTTCCTTATTGTAATTTGATGCATCTATTGTGATTTTCATTTGCGAAGTCCAGTGTTCGGATCAAGACCGAAACGTGATGCTAAGTCGATATCTAAATCTCCCGAGCCGAGTGCAGCTGACCAGCCACCATCGACACAGATATCCTGGCCGTTGACGAAAGATGCCTTTTCTGAAAGTAGAAAAAGGACCACATCAGCAATCTCGCGCGGAAGGGCAATCCTCTTTAATGGCGTAATAGTTTCCAGCCCAACTCTTCGTTTTTGTGGATCTGGGGCATCAATAAAACTCTGTTCAAGGACTGGCGTTAAGACTGCGCCGGGTGAGACCGTGTTAGCTCGAATTCCGTATGGCCCATAAACAACGGCAATGTTTCGTGTTAACGCTTCGATGGCCGCTTTTGACATTTCATATATTGCATTATCTCTCCAAGCTCGCTTTCCATGAACAGAGGAGATATTTACAATGGCACCCTGTGTTTTTGCATCCAGAAAAGTTGTGATCGCTTCTGTGCATCCCCACAAAGTCCCTAATTGATTTACATTTATCACTTTTTCAAGGTCAGTTGAGTCCTCTTTAAAGTTATGAAGTTGGCCTCCACGATTAATTCCCGCACAGTTAACCCAACCTGTCAAAGTTCCAAGCTCTAAAGCTTTGGCAACGGCCTCTCTGTGAGTCGCACGGAGAGAAACATCCCCCATTACGAATTCAGCAGATCCGTCCGATTTGTTAATCTGGCTTGCGGTGTGCTTCAGACCCTCTTCGTCAATATCTACAAGAACTACAGATGCAAAAGGTGCAATTGTTTCGGCGATGGCGCGCCCTATTCCAGCAGCTGCGCCAGTCACTACTACTACTTGATTCATGCTAATTCGCCCCATTCTTCAGAGGGAAATGACATAACCAAGCATGCGAGGCCGATCCGCTTGTCAATGGAACGGCCTCGGTCTGACATTTCACTTGTTGCAATCCAACTGAGCATCGCGATCGATAAGAGCAGGCGTCATTCTGGTTGATGGTAGGTAGGGCTTGAATGTCATAAATTTGCTTTCGTTGGATTGGGGGTTCAGTTCGGGGAACCGAAGAGATTAAATTCCTTGTGTAATGGTGAGAGGAGTTCTTGAAGATATCCTCCCGACTTCCCTTCTCCATAATCTTTCCCCTAAACATAACAGCAATATCATCGGCCATATATTTGGCAACACCCAGATCGTGAGTAATAAAGAGGTAGGTTAAAGATCTCTCCCTTTGCAGCGAACGTAGTAAATTCAAAACTTGCGCCCTAATAGATACGTCGAGGGCCGAGACCGCTTCATCTAATACGAGAATCTTTGGTTCAATTATTAGTGCGCGGGCTATTGCCACTCTTTGACATTGACCTCCCGAGAGCTCGTGGGGGCGACGGTTCAAATATGCTCGTTCTAAACCCACGGCATCTAGAAGTTCGATGGCTTTTGCCTTACGTATAGACGCATCAGTTTCGCCAAAAGCAATCAGTGGTCCTTCAATTATACGTTGTACTGAATGACGACGATTCAATTGACTATATGGGTCTTGTTGCACTACCTGAATCGATCTTCTTAATACTCTTAACTCTTCACTCTTTAAAGTTTCGAGCCTCTCCCCCAAGATTGCTACAGAACCTGTATCAGGAGTGTCCAATCCGAGAACCATACGAGCTGCGGTGGTCTTTCCGCTTCCAGATTCTCCGACGAGTGCCAATGTGGAGCCCTGTTCAACAGAAAAAGTAACGCCATCCAAAGCACGCACGTGGCCACCACCACCGTAAAAAGTCTTTGTTAAATTTTCAGCAGCTATCAAAGGTGCTTTTACGGTACTCAGTTAAATCACCTCAGACATACTGATAATTCTTTCACTATGAAAGCAAGCTGCCAATGTTTCGCCATATTTAATCAATGTAGGAGTACTAGATAAACAATTCTCTTGAACATGAGAGCAGCGAGCTGCAAATGAACATTTGTCATCACGAAGAGCCGGTCTTGGAGGTTGCCCTGGAATCGATTTGATCGGTTGAGAGTAATCAACCGTGTCATCACAACGCGAGTCTAAAAGTGCTCGCGTATATGGATGCATAGGACGGGTAAAAACTTGACGGACAGAGCCTTTTTCAACAATTCGACCGTCATACATCACCATAACTTCATCAGCAAACTGAGCCGCTACACCTAGATCATGGGTTATCAATAACACGGATAGATTTCGCTCTACCGC
>WLHG01000017.1 GCA_009702845.1 Actinomycetota bacterium | reverse complement strand
TTCAAAAATAGAACTATCCCTATTGGCAGAACCAATCAGTGCGGCAATCTTTTGACCCTCTGATATTTTGACGCCCCCGAGCTCGGTATCTTTCGTAGCTGTACGCTCAAATAACTGCAGTGGGGCATCAAATCGCATGAACTCTTCTAGCGCCGTTTCTGTGAGGCCTCGTGGATCATTTCGAAGAAGTGCGCTTTGATCAGGGCGCCGCAAAACTTCAACCATCCCATTTCCAAATGCATTCACACTTGCCTCATGCCCGGCATTAAGGAGCAGAACAGCGGTGGCGACAAGTTCGTGCATGTTTAGCTTCTCGCCATTTTCTTCAACCATTGCTAAATCAGAAATTAAGTCACTACCCGGATTCTTTTTCCGCTCCTCCGCCAAAGCCCGCACGTAATCTGCGAACTCACCGGCAGCTTTCTTAGCTTCACTTTGATACACAAGAGTTGGATTGACTTCATACATTTTCACAATCGCTTGCGACCACGGGCGCAGTAAGTGTTCTTCCGACTCTGGGAAGCCTAGTAAGTCAGCGATGATTTTAACTGGCAGGGGTTCGGCGTAATCTGCGATCAGATCAAAGTTTTCTCCGGACGCAACCTTCACATCAATTGCATCTATAAGCTCAAGCGTAATTCGTTCAATTGCCGGGCGCATCCCCTCAATCTTGTTTCGGTTAAATGCTTTAGCGACCAAAGCCCGTAGGCGCGTATGTTTAGGCGGTTCACTATCTAAAATAGAGTCTGAGTGGAGCCAGTTAAAGGTCTCCCATTCAAACTCAGGCTGCTTATCAATAAATATTCGCCCCAGTGACTTATTACGAAATACATCATTGGCATCACCATGGCAAGCAGCTAAAAAGATTCCTAAACCCTCATGCCATACTGGCTTACCAAAGTTTCGTAGCTCCTTTAATCCGGCATATGGATCTGCAATAAATGCCGGATCGTTAAAATCGAGCATTACTCCGATGCTATTTTCTGATAACCCGGTTTAATCACACCATCAATAATTTTCAGACGATCTGGATAAGGAATAAAGGCGCTCTTCATTGCATTAATTGTTACGCGTTGAAGCTCTGTGAAGTCCCAACCAAAGGCCTTGACCGCCTCACTCATTTCAAATGACATAGATGTCTGACTCATTAAACGATTATCGGTATTAAGGGTTACGCGAAAACGCAGCTTTGCCAAAGCTCCAATAGGGTGCTCGGCGTAGCTTTTTGCCGCACCAGTTTGAAGATTTGATGTTGGACAGAGCTCTAGTGGAATACGGCGATCTCGTACATAGGATGCAAGCTGACCCAAAATCGGTTCTGGTCCCGAAAAATCAATATCATCGATGATGCGCACGCCATGTCCTAAGCGCTCTGCACCGCATAATTGAATCGCCTCCCAAATCGATGGCAGACCATATGCCTCACCTGCGTGAATCGTAAAGTGCGCATCTTCCTTGCGTAGGTAATCAAAGGTTTCCTTTTGATCACTGGGTGGAAAGCCATCCTCTGGGCCCGCGATATCAAAACCAACAACACCCTTATGGCGATATTTAACCACGAGCTCTGCGACCTCTTGAGAACGCTTGTTCTGTCGCATTCCGCAGAGAAGTGAGTACACGGCAATCTCATGACCTTCAGCTTTAGCCTCTGCCATTCCCTGTTTGTATCCTTCAAGAGTCGCCTCAACAACATCGGCCATTGTGAGGCCCTTCTCAGTAAACAACTCTGGTGCTCCACGAACTTCAGCGTAGACAACACCATCGCGTGCAAGGTCAAGTGCGCACTCGCGAGCAACACGGATAATATCTTCGCGGCGTTGCATAACAGCAATAGTGTGAGAAAAAGTCTCTAGATACCTAACCAATGAACCTGAGTCGCAGGATTCGCGAAACCACGTCGCTAGTTCTTCGGCATCATGGGTGGGCAATAATGTATAGCCAATCTCGGAAGCGATATCAATGATCGTCTGTGGTCGTAGTCCGCCATCTAAGTGATCGTGCAACATGACTTTAGGAATGCGCTTAATTTGATCTGAACTGGGCCTGCTATTCATTGCCATTTTTATCCAGTAGCCCCTTAATCAGTAATTCGCTCAATTATAAGTGGCAATCTATCTATTCTCCCACCGGAAGGTAAATCACCGATTATCACAGAGTTAGTCAGTGACTCCTGTGCTCTTGCAAAGGCTGCGGGGGTATCGGTATGCAAAGTAAACAAGGGGGTACCCACTGTGATTACATCCCCTGGTTTAGCGTGAATTTCAATGCCCGCTCCGGCTTGTACGGCCTCACCCTGGCGTGATCGCCCAGCACCTAAACGCCAAGCAGCTAGGCCAACTTTCATTGCATCCATACTCAAAAGCGTTCCAGATGATTCTGCGGCAATAGTTAGATTCTCTTTTGCAACTGGAAGCTTTGCATCGGGATCACCACCTTGGGCACTAATCATCTGGCGCCACACATCCATAGCTTTGCCATTCTTTAAAGCAGCGGCTGGATCGGCGCCTTTTATGCCGGCGATCTCTAACATCTCTTGGGCCAGGATGACGGTCAATTCAACGATGTCGGCTGGGCCGCCGCCTGCAAGCACTTCAATAGATTCTCGTACTTCTAAGGCATTACCTGCAGTAAGGCCAAGCGGTACATCCATTGCCGTGACAAGTGCCAAAGTTTTTACACCTGCACGTTTTCCAAGTCCAACCATTACATGTGCCAACTCTGCAGCTTTTTTAGGATCGCTCATGAATGCGCCACCACCGGTCTTAACATCGAGTACAAGTGCGCTAGTTCCTTCAGCGATTTTCTTACTCATAATCGATGATGCAATGAGCGGAATCGCTTCAACTGTTGCCGTTACATCGCGCAATGCATATAACTTCTTATCGGCCGGAGCTAAGCCAGCACCCGCTGCACAAATAACTGCGCCACAATCCTGTAGAACTTTCAGCATCTCTTCATTAGACAAAGATGCGCGCCATCCAGGAATTGACTCTAATTTATCTAACGTGCCGCCAGTATGTCCAAGTCCGCGACCAGATAATTGTGGAACTGCAGCACCACATGCTGCAACTAAGGGCGCCAATGGCAATGTAATTTTGTCGCCAACTCCCCCAGTTGAATGTTTATCTACTGTTGGACGAGAGAGTGCCGACCAGTTCATTCGCTCACCGCTATTGATCATCGCATCGGTCCAGCGTGAAATTTCGCGTAGATCCATACCGTTTAATAAAATCGCCATCAAGAGCGCAGACATTTGTTCATCTGCCACGGCGCCTCGCGTATAGGCGTCGATAATCCAATCAATCTGCGGATCAGTGAGTGCATGGTGATCACGCTTTGCCGCAATTACTTCAGCAGCTGAAAAAGCCTCTAGCTGCGACATTTACAGCTCGTTACGGTTTAAATCATCGGGACCAAAGGCCCACGGCAACATTGAGGCCATTGTCTGTGGTCCATCATCGGTCATTAAAAGTGCGTTAGATCCACCGTGCTCAAATAATAATTGGCGACAACGACCACATGGGGCAAGTGAGTTACCTTGTCCATCGACACATGAGATTGCAATGAGGCGACCGCCGCCAGTTGAAATCAGGTTCGATACGAGTCCACACTCAGCACAAAGCCCCAAACCATAGCTAGCGTTTTCAACGTTACAACCGCTGACAATTCGCCCATCGCTAACGAGAGCCGCAACACCAACTGGAAACTTTGAATAAGGAGCGTACGCAGTCTTCATCGCAGCAACGGCGGCGACATGAAGCTGCTCCCAATTGATCTCACTCATCGCATTCCACCACGACGATATGGAATACCGTCGGCGGCAGGCATTCGAAGCCGTTGAGATGCCACCGCCATCACCAGAAGCGTCGTGATGTACGGAGTCATCGTTACGAGCTGACCAGGTAGTTCATCAACTGCTAAGAAATACCACATTGAGAGTGCGGCAAAGGCAAGAGTGAGTCCAGCTTTAAGGAGTTTGCCTTTACGTACATCGCGGATAACTAGAAATACTAGGATCAATACGATTAATAATATGAGTGCATGAATAGAGGCTGAGTCTCGAAGTTGCAAGGCATCGGCAAAACCAAACAAACCAGCACCCATTAATATCCCTCCTGGGCGATAGTTACCAAAGAGCAGTGCGGCAAGGCCAATATATCCACGACCAGCAACTTGATTCTCTTGATAGTGATTTGCAGCAACGATAGCTAAGAAGCCGCCACCCAAACCAGCAAGACCTCCAGAGATTAATACACCGGCATATTTCATTCTGTAAACATTGACACCTAATGACTCTGCCGCAGTTGGAGCCTCTCCTGCGCTACGAAGTCGCAGGCCAAATGCGGTTTTCCAAAGAATAAAGAAAGAGAGTGGCACGAGCGCCACTGCGATCATAGTTACATAGGAGAGATCACCTGTTAATCCACGGAGGATTGCGGCCACATCTGAGATGAAAAACCATTGTTTTTCAGCTAGATCGCTTAGTAGATCAGGGCTTTGCCAACCAAAGTAATTTCCTCCAGATAAGACTGGAAGACCATTTGTGCCAATTGAGGCAACATCCGGAGACTGCGAAGGTCCAAGCCAAGCGCCACTCTTGTAGAAAATTGTTGATATATAGCGAACTAAGCCAGCTGCAATAATCGTAATTGCAACACCTGATACAACGTGATCGACACCAAATGTAATCGTTGCAATTGCATGTAAGAGTGCGCCTGTCGTTCCGAAGCAGACGCCTGCAATGAGGCCAACCCAAGGGCCGTGATCCGTACCTATCATTCCGCCGGCCCATGCGCCCATAATCATCATGCCCTCGAGGCCGATGTTAACAACGCCTGAACGTTCAGAGAAGAGTCCACCCAGTCCGGCTAGGGCGATTGGAACCGAGAGAAGAAGGGCCGCAGATGCGGTACCGACACTTGTTAAATCTGTGGCCCCTGTAAGAACGCGAATGATCGAAAGCGTTAGAACTAAGAGCAATGCATAACGCAACGTCTTTAAGGATTTAGTGTTCATGCTTGAACCGCCTTTGCAAGCTCTTTACTTTGCAGCGTTATCTTGTATCGACGAACAACTTCATAGGCGATAACCGATGATAAGAGAATCGAGCCCTGCATAATCACATACGTTTCGGGCGCAATATCAATGAGTTCGAGCGAGCGTGAACTAACTTCAAGAAAACCAAAGAGCAGTGCGCTGATAGCCATTCCGACTGCATTGTTTCGACCAAGAAGTGCAACGGCAATGGCAGAAAATCCGATACCGGTGCGAAAACCCATATTAAAAGCATGCGTATCGCCTAATACTGCAGGCAGACCTGCGAGTCCAGCAATGGCTCCAGATAAGGCGAGTGCGATAAATGTCATCCGCTTAGAGTTAACACCGCTGACGCGTGCTGCAATTGGGTTAGCACCGGATGCACGAAGTTCGAAACCAAAACGAGTGCGATTAATGACAAACCAAAAAACGATTCCAAGGGCGATTGCGAAAATAACCATTCCGTAAACCCCGCCCCCGGGTTGATCTTCGACGCCTAATTTATTCAATAAAGGCATCAAATCTGGGAACTGGCCAGAGGCCGGGATCTCTTTGGTCGACAAGTTATTTGAAGCCGTAGTCAGGTCTGCAAAGTGATTTGCAAGTAAGTAGGAAGATAATCCACCCGCTAAGGAGTTCAACATAATCGTTGAGATAACTTCGCTGACGCCGCGCTTGACTTTCAAATATCCGGCGATCGCAGCCCAAAGTCCACCAATAGTCATTGCAATTATCATGATTGCAACAATGTGTAAGACAGGAGGAAGTGCAAACATCGCACCAAAATATGCACCAAACATCGCGCCTAAGCGAAGTTGTCCCTCTACTCCGATGTTAAAAAGACCGGCCCGAAACGTTATTGCTATCGCTATCGCCGCTATGTAATAAGGCGTTGCAGTGTTGAGCATCTGCATGAGTGAGCCTGGCGTTGTTCCGAACTCCCACATTGTTGAGTAGGCATCCATCGGGGATTTCTTAGTAGCAAGAACTGCTAGCGAAGAGATAATAATTGAGACGACCGCGGCAGCTAACGGGGCAGCAATTGCCAGCAAAAATGTGGAGAGTTTTAATTTTTTCATGCGGCACCCGTCATCGCAGAACCAAGTTGTTCAGGTGTTGTCTTAGCTGGATCGAGTTCGGCCGTTATTACGCCACGCAACATAACGAGCAGACGATCAGACATGCCAATGAGCTCCTCGAGGTCGGCTGAAATCAAAACAATCGCCATCCCTTTTTCTCGAGCTTGACGAAGCTCTTCCCAGATAGCACCTTGAGCTCCAACATCTACGCCGCGCGTTGGATGAGATGCAACTAGCAATGCTGGCGCTTTGCTCATTTCACGGCCCACAATAAATTTCTGCTGATTGCCACCAGAGAGTGCAGTAGCAAGAGTCTGAGGTCCAGGTGCGCGAACATCGAACTCTTCCATAATTCGTGCGGTGTCAGCGATAGTTGCTTTCTTATCTAAAATAAATCCGCGCATCACAGGTGCTGAACGTTGATGTCCCAAAACCCTGTTCTCCCATAGCGGCGAATCCATCATGAGAGCTTGGCGTTGGCGATCCTCAGGGATAAATCCAATGCCTAAATCATGGCGGTGCGCAACGCTCAAGGAATCCATTGACTGGCCATTAAATGAGACAGAGCCCGTGTAGTCGCGAAGACCAAGGATCGCCTCTACTAGCTCGGCCTGACCATTGCCTTCAACACCGGCGATACCGACGACTTCACCAGCATGGAGATTAAATGAGATGTGCGATATCAAATCGCGACTTCCAGTCGATGTTGCAATAGTGACATCTTTGAGGGCAAGGGTAATTTGTTCTCGGCGAGTCACACCATGAGTAGTTGGTTGTGGAAGCTCGCTACCCACCATGAGCTCAGCTAGCTGGCGTGCGGTTACATCTTTAGATTTCACTTCGGCAACCGTAGATCCTTGGCGTACAACGGTAACGTCGTCGGCAACGCGTAAAACTTCATCTAACTTGTGAGAGATAAAAATAATCGCCATTCCTTGCGCCCTTAGGCCTTCGAGGGCGTTGAACAAATCATCGACCTCTTGTGGAACAAGTACGGCAGTTGGTTCATCGAAAATTAAAATTCGTGCGCCGCGATAGAGAACCTTCAAAATCTCAACGCGCTGGCGCTGACCGACACCCAACTCTTCAACGAGAATATCGGGATCAATTTCCAGTCCATACTGCTCGGCCATAGCCACCACTTTTGCGCGGGCGGCCACAAAATCAATCGTTATGCCTTTTTTTGGCTCTGAGCCAAGAATGATATTTTCAAGGACGGTGAAGTTATCGGCGAGCATGAAGTGCTGGTGCACCATGCCAATGCTGGCTGCGATTGCATCATTTGGGTTTTTGAAGTGAACTGCCTTGCCATTTACTAAAATCTCGCCACTGTCCGGGCGTTGCATTCCGTAGAGAATCTTCATCACTGTGGACTTTCCAGCGCCGTTTTCGCCTACTAAGGCATGGACCGTACCGGCTTCAACGCTCATTGAGACATCTTTATTTGCAATGACCCCTGGGAAGCGCTTGGTGATGTGCCGCAGTTCTACAGCTACAGACACGTATTTTCTCTCCTTTGAAAACTTTGACTAAAAAGCATGTGGCCCAACAAGGAGATTTAACTCCATTGTTGGGCCAAATGCCACTATCTGTAAGCCTTATCTCATAAAGAGAGTTATGGCTTTGTTGGAACCTTAATCTTGCCTGACTTGATTCCTGCTGCAGCCTTGTCGATTGCCGCCTTGTACTTAGTGATGTATCCACCTGAGTACGAAACGCCAACACCGTCAAGTGTTAGGTCATAGTGACGGCCATAGATACCAGCCTTAGCATCTAGAACATCGTTAACTGATGAACCGGCAACAGATGTTGCAATTACGTCATAGACAGCACGGTCAACGCGCTTGATCATTGATGTAAGCATGTTCTTCTTCTGTGCAGCAGATGCTGTTAGGTACTGATCAGAGTCAACTCCGATAGTCCAAACCTTCTTGCCAGCCTTACCAGCTTCTTCTGCAGCAGCGAAGTTACCTGCACCAGAACCACCAGCAGCAGAGTAGATAACATCTGTGCCCTTATCAATCATTCCCTTAGCAATAACCTTTGCCTTAGCTGGGTCATTGAAACCTGAGAAATCAGGGAACTCAGTTACATACTTAACATCTACCTTTGCAGACTTCTTTGTTGCCTTAACTCCTGCAACGAATCCAGCTTCAAACTTCTGTAGTAGAGGAATACGAACTCCACCGATGTAACCGATCTTTCCTGACTTTGAGGCAAGTGCTGCTGCAACGCCAGCAAGGTATGAACCCTGCTCTTCAGCGAATACAAGACCTGCAACGTTAAGAAGATCTACAGATGAATCATCAATGATTCCGAACTGAACATTTGGATAATCTGATGCAACGGCCTTGATTGGCCCTGCATAAAGGAATCCAACTGCAATGATTGGGTTGTATCCAGCTGCTGCAAGCAAACGAAGCTTGTCTGTGCGCTCTGAATCTGAACCAGTAGTGACAGTTACCTCTTTAGCGGTAACGCCAAACTTCTTCTTAGCTGCATCAAGGCCAGCTGCTGCTGAATCGTTGAATGACTTATCGCCACGTCCACCGATGTCATATGCAAGGCCAACTTTTACCTTTGATGCTGCCGTTGCTGATGGTGCTACAAGTGCAGTAAATGCAAGTGTTGTTGCAGCCACGACTGCTACAAGACGAAATATCTTCTTCAATTTTCCTCCAAGGGGTCTTCTATGCGGCCTCGGAAGGTGTCATAGAAGGTTGATGTGTACTGATGAGCCTAGTAGTTATGCATGAATAAACTCAATACGGACCACGTGGAATTTGTATCACAACGATAACGATTTGAACCCTCAACCTAGCCTTGATGGTATTAAGCGACTGTACCAAGCCTTTCATAGGCCTTTTCTAGGGTTCCAGCGGCTACTGCGCGCGCCTTAGCTGCACCTAAATGAAGTAGATCAATTAAGTGCTTTTCATCCTCTAATAATTCAAGGGCGCTAGTACGAATCGGCCGTAAATACTCAACCACAACTTCGGCTACTGCGGCTTTGAAATCGCCATATCCCTTACCCGCAAACTCATTTTCCAGAGCCGCTATTGAAAGCCCAGAAAGTGCGCTGTGAATAGTTAAGAGATTACTTATCCCTGGCTTTTCCTTCTCATCGAAGCGAACTTCGCTACCCGCGTCCGTCATAGAACTCTTAATCTTTTTGGCATTTACTTCTGGCGCATCCATAATCTCAATAACCCCAGCGGCCGAACCAGATGATTTACTCATCTTGGCCGTAGGCTCTTGCAGATCATTAATCTTGGCGGCAGTCTTTAAAATATAGCCATCAGGAATCGTAAATGTCTGTCCGTAGCGAGTATTAAAGCGGCCCGCTAAGTCACGAGTGAGTTCGATATGTTGACGTTGATCTTCCCCCACCGGCACAAGATCGGCTTGGTATAGCAAAATATCGGCAGCCTGCAACATCGGATACGTAAACAAACCAACACGGGCGCTATCGGCACCAAGTTTGGAAGACTTATCTTTGAACTGAGTCATGCGGTTAGCTTCACCGAAGCCTGCCATACACTCCATTAACCAACCGAGTTGATTATGTTGTGGAACTTGAGACTGCACAAATAATGTTGATTTCTCAGGTGAAATACCGAGTGCGATTAACTGCGCGGCCGATGCCAATGTCCGCTTTCGCATTAGCGCTGGTTCAGTCTCAATAGTTAGTGCATGTAAATCAACGATGCAGTAAAAGGCATCATGGCCATCTTGCAACGCCACCCACTGTTTAACGGCGCCTAAATAGTTGCCTAAATGAAACGAATCACTCGTTGGTTGAATCCCCGATAAGACACGTTTCATACTCATGGCGTGATTCTTTCACACATCATGCTGTTCGAGAGATTAATAACTGACCTGCGCGCTTGCCCTCCATGGACAGCACTGTGATTCGAAGGCCATTGATGTTTACAACATCATGTTCGCGCGGAATACGCCCTAAATGGTGCATCACAAAGCCACTTGCGGTCTCATAAGGACCGTCAGGGATTTCTAGCTCGACCTGCTCGGTGAGATCTTCGATCGAGATCAGGCCATCGACTTCAAAGTCACCGGTGCGCGCTTCAACTGTGACGTCGGAATCGACTTCATCATATTCGTCGCGGATATCTCCGATTAAACACTCGACTAAATCTTCGAGTGTCACGATGCCATCAGTGCCGCCGTATTCATCCAAGACGATAGCCACATGCTGTCCTTGTAAACGCATCTCGGTTAGCGCCGGCAAAACACCTTTAGTGCCAGGCAAAAACATAATGGTACGAACAAGTTCAATGATCTTGGTCGACTTGCTCGCAAGAGATGTATCTAATAAATCGCGTACGTGAATAAAGCCAACGACTTCATCTGTTGAGCCACGAACCACTGGATAGCGTGAGTGGGCTTTATCGACGGCTAATTCAATCGCCCTACCAACAGAGAATGATGCATCCATAAAATCAACTTCCGTGCGCGGAACCATGACCTCATGAATCTGTCGCTCAGATGCGTTAAATACCTCTTCAACGATATCGCGCTCTTCGGCAGTTAGTGCTGCGTGGCCTGCGACTAAATCGAGGAGCTCTTCTTCGCTCATTGCACTCCGTTGCTCTTGTGGATCGACACCAAATAAACGCACGACAAAGTCGGTTGAGTGAGAGAGCAGCCAGATTATTGGACGAAATACTTTTGCGATGACATCGATGATTCCTGCCGATGCAAGTGAAATTTCTTCAGAGCGAAAAAGCGCAAGGCGCTTAGGTACGAGCTCGCCAAAGACAAGCGAGAAATAGGCAATCACTAAAGTCACGCCGATAATTGAAAGAGTTGTGCTCAGGCCATTGGATAGCCCACGCTCTTCAAGCCAAGGGATCACATACCCGCCAAGCTTTTCAGCACCTAAGGCGGCCGATAGGAATCCGCAGACTGTCACCCCTACTTGGGCAGCGGCTAGAAAACGGTTGGGATTCTCAGCTAATTTTGCAACGCGAGCGCCACGTTTTCCACGAAGTGCGAGCTGGCGGACCTGGCTATCACGCAGAGAGATTAAAGCGATTTCTGCGGCAACAAAGAGTGAGGCTGTCAGAATCAGCGCGGCGACTATTCCAATATCACCCAGCAAAGAGCCCAACGAGTGCGATTCCATTATGAAGGAAAGTATAGGTCACCCAGCTCCGCCTTTCATTTACTGGTCTTTACGCGTAATCTAGCCAACGTTGGCCGACCGGCCATCACCTTCATCCTCGGACCGTCGGGCACGTACCTGCCCGGAGAAGGAGAGAAATCTCATGGCATCAGTAGTTTTCGAAGCCGCATCACGTATCTATCCAGGCACCACAGCACCTGCAGTTGATAA
>WLHG01000166.1 GCA_009702845.1 Actinomycetota bacterium | reverse complement strand
CGCCAACCGGCATCTGACAGGGCACCTGCGAGAGGGCGCAGATGCGTCAAATCGTATTCTGGATGCCAGAATCCACCGTGAATGAGAAAAATTTGGCCTAGGCATGTGCCAGTAGCCTCAAAAATCTCAATAAAATTATCAGGATCTGCTCCATATTTTTCTACATGCGTATAGGCACGAGTTGGCAACTCAAATACTGATCGGTCCTCAGGAATCACTTATTGTCAGCTTTAAGGCGAAATCTCTGTAATTTGCCGGTAGTTGTTTTAGGTAAGGCTTTAACAAATACTATTTTCCGAGGATATTTAAAAGGTGCAATCTTTTGCTTCACATGGTCCTGCAGCTCCTTAATTAACTCAGGGCTTTCAGCGACTCCGCCTAATACAACAACGTAGGCAACGACAAGCATTCCACGCTCCTCATCGGGTTCGCCGACTACTGCGACCTCTGCAACAGAATTGTGGGTAAGCAGAGCATTTTCGACCTCAGGGGCGGCAATGTTATATCCGCTTGAGATAATCATGTCATCAGCTCTCGACTGGTACTTGAAGTAACCATTGGCATCCTTCAAATATAAATCTCCCGTTACGTTCCATCCATTAACTGCATAAACATTTTGTCGTACATCATTTAAATAACGGACTCCAGTTGGACCTCTAACAGCTAAAAAGCCAATCTCACCAGAGGCAAGCTCTGCAAAATCCTCATTTACAATAATTGCCTCATAGCCCGGTACAACTTTTCCAGTCATCCCTGGAATAATCTCCTCATCTGATGCTGAGATAAAGATATGCAGCATCTCTGTTGCGCCAATGCCATCAATTAATTTGATGCCGGTAGCCTCAAACCAAGAGCGCCACGTGGATTCTGGAAGATGCTCGCCTGCAGATACGCACCTACGTAGTGAAGGCAGATCTAAGTTATCCGTTGACTTCAATATCGCCCTATAGGCCGTTGGGGCTGTAAATAGAACGCTTACTTTATTCTCACGTACCTTTTCAATGAGAACCGGTGGCGGGGCGCCTTCTAGAAGAAGGGTTGTTGCACCGACTCTAAATGGGAAAACTACGCTTGCGCCGAGACCGAAAGTAAATGCAAGTGGGGCTGAACAAGCGAAAATATCCTCTTTAACCGGTTTAAGAATCTCTTTTGAAAAAGTGTCAGCGATTGCCAAGATATCGCGATGGAAGTGAATTGTTGCCTTAGGTACACCTGTTGAACCTGAAGTGAAGGCCAAAATACTAACATCATCACTTGCCGTATCACATGCAGTGTGCTGTGTAGGAAATGTCGATGCCTTAGCAAATACATCATTCTCGTCGCCATAGATGAGCGTCTGGCCCGTGAAATTTGTAACTAAGTTCCAATCCTCCATGAACCTATGATCAATGAGAGCAAATTGAACATGAGCCACTCCGAGCATTTTTTCCAACTCATTGGCGCGCTGTAAGTGAATTGTTGTGACGGCTACCGCGCCTACACGGAGAATTGCCAGCCATAAAATAACAAGTGAGGCACTATTTGGACCACGCAAAAGGACACGATTTCCTGGTTTTACGCCAAGGGATTCTAGATAGTTAGCGACCTGTGAAATCTTCGCCAGAAGTTCGCCATATGTGTAATTTCCATCGGCTGCGATTATCGCGAGTTTATTTGGTCCAACGATCTCAATCGTTTTATCTATCAACTCGTAACTGGCATTGAGTCGCTCTGTGTAGTTAGTGTCAATAAAACTTTGATTGAGCCAGGGCCATTGATCGCGAGGCGGTAAGTTTTCGCGAGTGAAATTATCAGCATGGCCAGTTTTATAGAAACTCATTTGTTTTTCTCCCCGTGTTTTTCAATTGCACTTATTAACTCGGATATACCCACTGATTTTTCCATCGCCCCCAGCAGTACTAGAGGCACCCATCCATCAGAAGGGGCGGAAAGATGTAGGGAGTTTTCAAGCTCCGTCGCCGTACTGTGAGCGCCCTCTCGATCTGATTTATTTACGAGAAAGATGTCGCCGATCTCTAGAATTCCAGCCTTTGAGGCCTGAATTCCATCTCCCATACCTGGAGCCATCACAACTACTACAGTCTGCACGTATTTCATTACTTCGACTTCGCTTTGGCCAACCCCCACTGTTTCAACGAAGATAAAGTCAAAGCCGGCCCTTGCCACGAGATTGATAATCGCTTCGATCGTGGCAGAGAGGCCACCCAAATGACCGCGAGTAGCGATTGATCGAATAAAGACCTTAGGGTCTAGAAAATGTTCGCCTAAGCGAATTCGATCACCAAGAAGTGCCCCGCCCGACAAAGGGGAGGATGGATCAACTGCCAGAACTGCAACACTCTTATCTTCTCTACGAAGGTGTGTGATGAGAGCGTTAACTGTTGTTGATTTTCCGACACCGGGGGATCCGGTAATACCGACAACCCTCGTCTTATTACTTATCGGCAAAACTTTTAATGTTGAATCGTTTTCAGCCAATGAAATAGCGCGCGCCAGCTCTCTTGGATTTGTAAGAGAAACCGAGTTCAACAGAGCCTGCCACTCTTGATCGGGCATGGATATCGAAGTCATGGCAGTCATTTTACTTTGGTTCCAAAGCCAAAGGCATGTTGTACTGAAGCCATTGTGTTGATATCTTCAATCCATGTCTCCAATTCGAATTGTCATTGCCAAGCCTGGATTAGACGGTCACGATCGCGGTGCCAAGATAATTGCTCGAACCTTGCGTGATGCAGGCTTCGAGGTAATTTATACAGGTCTTCATCAAACTCCTGATCAGATTGTCAGTACCGCTATTCAAGAGGACGTTGCGGCGATTGGGCTATCAATCCTCTCTGGTGCTCACATGGGTCTGTTTACTAAAGTTCTAGAGCTACTTAAGGAAGCGGGAGCGCCAGAGATTTTAGTATTTGGCGGGGGAATAATTCCCGAAGATGATCGTCAAAAACTTATTAGTTTAGGCGTTGGAGAGATTTTTACTCCTGGAGCGCCAACTCAAGAGATTGTCGATTGGCT
>WLHG01000165.1 GCA_009702845.1 Actinomycetota bacterium | reverse complement strand
GTGTTGGGCCTTGGAAATATCGGACCTGCCGCGGCGCTTCCTGTGATGGAGGGTAAAGCGGCCTTGTTTAAGCGCTTTGCAGATGTAGATGCCTGGCCAGTCTGTCTTGATACTCAAGATGTAGATGAAATCGTTCGTACTGTTCAGTTGATAGCCCCAGTCTATGGCGGTATTAATTTAGAAGATATCTCAGCGCCACGTTGCTTTGAAGTTGAACGACGTTTGCGCGAACTATTAGATATCCCTGTATTCCATGATGATCAGCATGGAACCGCAATTGTTGTCCTGGCAGCGCTTCGTAACTCTCTTAAGTTAGTTAAAAAGAACTTAAGTGACGTCAAAATTATTCTTATAGGAGTTGGCGCGGCAGGCAATGCAATCGCTCGATTGTTAGTTCTTAACGGTGCAAGAAATATTATTGGGTTTAACCATCACGGCGTAATCACTAGAGATATGAAGTCTCCGGATTCAATGCAGCAGTGGTTTATCGATACAAGCAATCCAGATAATTTCACTGGAGATATTGCGGGTGCGATGAAGGGGGCCGATGTGTTTATCGGAGTAAGCGCTCCTAACGTAATCACTGAATCCGACGTGGCATCTATGGCGCCCGGCTCGATTATTTTCGCCCTTGCTAATCCCGATCCTGAGATCGATCCCGTTATTGCGCGCAAATATGCAACAGTTGTTGCGACCGGTCGTAGCGACCAGCCAAATCAGATTAACAACGTCTTGGCCTTCCCTGGAATCTTCCGCGGACTCCTTGATGCAAACGCTCACAAAATTACGGATCAATTATTGGTTGCGGCGGCCGAAGCCATTGCAGATTGCGTATCGCCTGAGCAGCTCAATGCATCATTTATCGTGCCCAGCGTCTTTGATCCAAATGTTACTAAGGCGGTTGCCGCGGCGGTAAAGAAGTCAGTGTGATTGAGCTAGCTGCATCTTTTGATGCTCAGTTATCTACTCTTGCCCCTTATCTGGTCTATCTGGTGACGGGCGTAATTATTTTCTTTGAAACTGCTGTCCTGTTTGCTTTTTTTCTGCCCGGAGACTCAATACTCTTTAGCGCAGGTTTAGTTGCAGCAGCACATGGTGATGTCAATATCGTGATTCTCGTGAGTGTAATTTTCATCGCCGCCTTTTTTGGAGATCAAATCGGTTTTGTTCTAGGTCGTTTAGTTGGTCGCCCATACCTAGAAAAGCATGATTCCGTACGGATGAAAAGCATGATTGCCCGCTCTGAAAGATTCTATGAACACACTGGATGGTGGGCAGTTGTTGCCGCGCGATTCTTCCCCTGGATTCGAACATTCGTGCCACCTATAGCCGGTGCTTCTAAGATGAATTACTACAAATTCTTAACCGCGAACGCATTAGGCGCACTGTTATGGGGAGTTGGAATAACTCTGGCGGGATATTACGCCGCAACTTTACCTTGGGTAAAGACATGGTCCTATGCGATTGCAGCTTTCTTTATTTGTGCCTCACTGGTTTCCGCACTCGTGAACTTCCTACGCCACCGGCGATAACACCTGCATAGGTCATTACAATTCCAGTAATTAGGTAAGCGCTTATATGAACTCCATCGGTTGGCGAAACTAAATCAATAACTAGCGAACCAATTAGCTGCCCACCAACGCTAAAGAGCGTGAATGTTAGAACCCCTAAGTGTTGAACTATCGTTGATGTAAAGGCAATATAGATAATCCCAATTATTCCACCGGTATAAATCCACCAAGGGCCGTTGGGTAAGGCTGCAAAGTGAGTTTGTCCGGTTGCAACTCCAATAAGAATAAGAATAAGTAGAAGTGAAGTCCCTGTCACAAAGTTCAGAAATGAGGTCGTGAAACTTTGATGTGAGTGTTCATTGATCTGACCATTAAGAGCGCGCTGCACTCCGACAACTGCACCTGCAATACCTCCGGCAGCAACTGCGAGCATTGAGAGATTCTTGGCATCGATTCGGTCGATAACAGAGACGAATACGGCGATCACGGTTAAAACCGCGGCTAGTATTCGCCGACCTGTAATCGCTTTCTTGCCGCCCCCCGTTAAGCCAATTCGATCAACGGCTAATGACGTTGCAGTTTGGCCCGCAATTGATGCCACCGAATAGATTGCTACACCGATCAGGGGGACAATTTGGGTTTGAATTGCAACGAAACTTCCGCCGAGTGCGCCTGCCAGTAGCTTCCAACGAGCAATCTCCTTACGAGAAACCGCTGCACGAATATTTGATAATCCCTCCTTTATAGAGGGATTAAATATCGCGATGACTGCAATTATGACCAAGCCTGATCCGAAGGAAACTAGTGCCGCCTGTAAACCATTGTTTAACAAATGTGAAAGTTCACCATTTGCCCGCGCCTGAAATGCAATCATGACGCCCGAAAGAGCGGCGAGGAGATCTAGACGCATTAGGCGTGAGTGCCGTGGAACTCTCTCTTATCTGCAATCCAATCCATAAGTGCAAATAAAACTCCAGATGCAACGAAGGTTAAGTGAATAACAATTCGCCACTTTGTGCCTCCGCCCACGTGATCCTGGCCAGCTAACTCAATGAAATCCTTTAAGAGTTCGATTACGGAAATAGCCACAAGTGAGCCAATTAGCTTGATTTTAAGGCCACTGAAATCAATTGTTCCCATCCAGTGTGGGCGATCTTTTGACTCTGTTGCCACATCTATGCGGGACACGAAGTTTTCATATCCGGCAAAAATAACCATCAGAATTAAGTTAGCTAGAAGAGTTAAATCCAACAATGCCAGTAGGTCAAGAGTAAAGCTCTGTGGTGTCGCCTCTCCGATGTGGAGTGCTAAATGATAGAACTCAATTAAGAAACGGAAAGAGAGAAGTACCAGCGCTCCCACTAATCCCAAATAGAGTGGGGCAAGGAGAAAACGAGAGCGAAAGAGAACAACTTCAACGCCGTGGGATATTCGATTCATGTAAGAACTTTAACTCATGCTTCAAGGTTTAGCGTCACTTGCAGCCAATCGTCCTCAAGTTTGTGCTTATCGGAGCGTTG
>WLHG01000164.1 GCA_009702845.1 Actinomycetota bacterium | reverse complement strand
GCCAACCCCAGCATCCCAGATGCCCAAGAGTTACGTCGTTTATTGGGTACCCGTTTCCCAACTGGTAAAGGAGTTTAGAGTGCCTCTTGTCAGCGCCACTAACCTTAAGTTTCGATACGCAACATCGGGGCCATGGACAATTAATGATGTCTCACTGTCAATCGATTCAGGCACTAGTGTTGGAATTGTTGGCGAATCGGGTTCGGGAAAGTCCACCATCATTCGACTCCTTTCTGGCTTGCTCACGGCGCAAGAAGGAGACGTAACTGTCGATGGGAAGAATCTAGGCGAGTGGTCTAAAGAGTCACCTCGCGAGTTGCGCCGCTTTGGTCAGCTGGTTTTTCAGAGCCCTCGTCGCTCTTTCGATCCACGCATGCGTTTAGGTCGTGCTTTATCAGAGCCAATCCGCGCTTTAGAAAAACGTGTGCCCGATACGGACGAACTTGGATCGTGGATGTCGAGCGTTGGCCTAAGCCCAGAACTTCTCGATCGCTATCCTCATCAACTTTCCGGAGGTCAACTACAGCGGGTCAGTCTTGCCCGAGCAATGTCGATTGGACCACAAGTCCTCTACGCCGATGAGCCAACCAGTAGTTTGGATGTCTCTGTGCAGGCTCAGGTGCTCAATCTTCTGATGGAGCTGCGAATCGATCTGGGACTCACTCTCGTTCTAGTTTCCCACGATCTTGCTGTGGTCGGTCGCATGTGCGAGCGGATCATTGTGATGAGTGCCGGCGCGGTTGTGGAAGAGGGCAGCGCAATCGACATCCTTACAAATCCGCAGTATGAATACACGATCGGATTGGTTGAAGCGGCCAAGGCTGTGAGCCTCAAGCACGCTTAATAACGACATTTATAACCAGCTATAGATAGCGTTTGCCTGTGATTTCAAGCGATGGAGTTTTTTGGATGAATGGTCGCTTAGCGACCGAGCTTCTAGAGCTATCGCATGATCCAGCAGATCTTCAGAGGAGTGGTTTTTGGGCCGTATCGACAACTTTTGAAGGCGCTTTTACCGCTGCCCGTTTTGGTCGAGTCGTTGAGGCTAGCTTTCCACACCATGAGTGGAAAAAGCTGGAAGGTGATTGGAGCTCTTCGCGCTCTGAAGCTGAGTACATGGAATATGTCAGAGAAATTCGCACGGCAATTGCAGATGGTTGGGTCTATCAAGTAAATGCCTGCCGAGAGTTATCGACACCTTTGCATGAAGGGCGCAACCTTCGCGGCCTATTCTCGGAGATTCTCGTGCATAATCCTGCGCCGTGGGCAAGCTATCTAGAGATTCCAGAGTTAAATATCGCATCGGCTTCACCTGAGTTATTTTTAAAACGTTTCGGAAATAAAGTACGAACCTCGCCGATTAAAGGAACACAACTTCCGGGTCAAAGACATTTTGGCGCCAAAGATATGGCTGAGAATGTAATGATCGTTGATCTTATGCGAAACGACTTAGGTTCCATTTGTAAAAATGGTTCGGTATCTGTGCCGCGCTTATTGGCCTCTGAACCACATCCTGGTTTAGTGCATTTAGTAAGTGATATTGAGGCTGAGCTTCGTGATGGAATTTCCTGGAGTGAGATTTTTTCTGCACTACAACCACCTGGATCAATTAGCGGAGCACCGAAGTCATCGGCAGTTACAGTAATTCAGGAGCATGAATCTGCACGCGGGCCGTACTGCGGAGCCCTTGGTTGGGTCCAAGGTGATCAATGCGAACTATCAGTTGCTATTCGAATTTTTTTTAAAGATGGCTCGCTTCGATTCGGTACAGGGGCGGGCATAACATGGGGCAGTGATGCCGCCAGCGAATGGGAAGAGACGCAGTTGAAGGCGCGCAGATTAATCTCGATTGCCGGGGGATCGCTCTCATGATGATCTCATATGACGGTGCACTCGTTGATATTGAAAACGCTCCCTGCACTTCGACTGGCTGGTTAATCGGCGCCGGAATTTTTGAAACAATTCGCACGGTCAATGGCCTCGCCTATGCATTTACCCGACACATGGATCGTGCACAAAAGAGTGCACTGATTAAGCGTTTGGAATTTCCAAATACAGCTTTGATTGAATCTGCAGTTAATGAATTACTAATGGCAGAGCCGCTACCAGATGGGCTCCTACGAATCTCCTTTGATAAAAATGGAAGTTGGGCGGCAGTACACCTTCCATATGAAGCGCCTGCGAAGGCGGCAAAGATTCGCATTCACCCTCAGGCTCTGGTTTCACATGGAGAGACGATTAAGAGCTATCCATATGGCGATCGACTAGCCATTCTTGAGGAAGCGAAGTCGCTCGGCTTTGATGAGGCGATTATTACCAGCACCGAAGGAAATATTTGCGAGGGTGCCGTTTCAAACATCATTCTTCTAATCGATGGAGAGTGGATTACACCTCCGACAAGTGATGGAGTTTTGCCTGGAATCATGCGTGGACTAGTCCTCGACTACTGCGATGTGAAGATTGCCCCGCTTCATATTTCGCGAATTAATAACGTGGAGTCGGCTATTTTGCTCAGTAGTCTGCGAATCGCACAGACCATCGAATCTATTGATGGACGCACATTGGCGCCATCACAGGCCTTTTCGGAAGAAATCCAAGCAATGGCCGTGCTTCATTCGGTAGGCTGAGCACATGTCCTCGATAGATATCACGGTAGATGGTCAAGCGCGCTCGGTGGAGTCCGATGTGCGCCCTACCAATCTCTTTGCCGAGAATAAAGATGTCGTCGTTGCACGAATTAATGGCGTGCTCAAAGATCTTTGGAGTGATTTGTCTGCCGGAGATGTTGTTGAAGGTGTTTCTATCTCATCTCCAGATGGCCTTGCAGTACTGCGCCATTCAACCGCGCATGTTATGGCTCAAGCCGTGCAAGAGATTTATGCAGATACAAAACTCGGAATCGGACCTCCTATTGTGGATGGTTTTTACTACGACTTTGATCCTGTCAATACTTTCAATCCAGATGATTTGGTAAAGATTGAAAGCGCAATGCGCAAGATCATAAAAGAGGGTCAACGCTTCAGGAGACGTGTTACTACCGAGAGTGATGC
>WLHG01000163.1 GCA_009702845.1 Actinomycetota bacterium | reverse complement strand
TCAGGTTCTGGCGCACTTGCCTTAGCGATTGCAACTGAGGCACCCAACACCCGTGTCATTGCAGTTGAAAACTCTCCAGAGGCGATTTTCTGGCTCAAGAAGAATGTATCTGTCATCGCCGAAAATGTACGAGTAGTCGAAGGCGATGTCGCCGACGTATTACCTGGAATTAAATGCGATGTTGTTATCGCTAATCCTCCATACATTCCAGATGGGCAACCCTTGCCGCGCGATGTCGCCAGCTTTGAGCCGCATGCGGCCTTATTTGGCGGGGCAAGCGGAATGGAGCTGCCAACGGTATTTATCATCGCCGCAGCCAGGATTTTAAAGCCTGCCGGAGTGTTAGTAATCGAGCATTCTGAGGAACAGGGCGCGGCTATTGCAAGCCAATTAGCCCTAGATTTCGAGTGCATTACACTCCATGATGACCTTCTTGGTCGTCCACGTTGGACGAGTGCGGTGCGGAGATAACTATGGGCAAAGAAGTTGATTTAAAGAAGGGCGAACTTTCACGTCACGTAAAAAAAGCTGCGAAAGCGATTGCCGATGGATACATCATCGCCATTCCGATGGAGCACAGTTATGCCTTTGCCTGCGATGCTTTTAAGCACGATGCAGTGCGCGCGATGCATGTATTGCGCGATGACCCACTATTTACCTCAGCTCAAGTGATGGTTGCAAATGCTAAGACAGCAAAGGGAGTGGTTCGTGAAATTACTCCAGAGATCGCCGCACTGATGAAAAATTTCTGGCCAGGAATGCTGTCAATGAATCTTCGCCCACAAACAGGTTTGAGTTGGGATCTAGGAGACGCAAATCAGCTAGATCAAGTGAGCATTCGGGTTCCAAAGAGCAGATTTGCAAAAGGACTTCTTGCACAGACGGGACCCTTAGCCGTTGGTAGCGCCGCACGACGCGGTCGTTCAATCCCTAAAGCGTTGAGCGATATCTTTGTATTAGATTCGGATCTAGCCGCTCAGTTTAATTATGGAAAACTTCGTAATGGCCCAGTAACGACGGTAATTGAGGCCGACGAAACTGGCGTCAGAGTGCTTCGAATCGGGGCAATCTCATTAGAGCAGATTCAAAGTATCGTCCCGGCAGCCACTGCCATATAAGATTGCGACATGTCTACTTTCTATGGCCCTGATTTTGATGCTTTAACTAAGCAAGATCCAGAAATCGCTGCAGTTTTATTATCCGAACTCAAGCGTCAGCAAACAAATTTACAACTCATTGCATCGGAAAATTTCACATCTCGTGCAGTCTTGGCGACAATGGGATCGACGCTATCTAATAAATATGCCGAGGGCTATCCGGGAAAGCGTTACTACGGGGGATGCGAAGAGGTCGATAAGGCTGAATACCTTGCCATCGAACGTGCAAAGAGTTTGTTTGGCGCCGACCATGCAAATGTGCAGCCTCACTCAGGGGCATCTGCAAATGTCGCTGTTTATCAAGCTTTTACTAAGCCTGGAGATACGGTCCTTGCGATGTCATTGCCACACGGTGGTCACTTAACGCATGGATCGGCAGTTAATTTTTCAGGTAAGTGGTTTAACGTTGAGTCATATGGCGTTCGCGCCGATAACGAACTCATCGATTACGACGAACTCCGCGATAAAGCTATTGCTACTCGTCCCAAGATGATTTGTTCGGGAGCAACTGCATATCCGTCATTGATCGATTTTGAAAAAATTCGCGCGATTTGTGATGAAGTTGGCGCAATAATGTGGGTAGATGCCGCGCATTTCATCGGTCTAGTCGCTGGCAAAGCGATTCCATCTCCGGTGCCATTTGCTGACGTTGTCTCATTTACAACACATAAAGTACTGCGCGGACCACGCGGCGGAATGATTTTGACAAAGGCCGAGCACGCTAGCGCCATTGACAAGGCGGTATTCCCCGGAATGCAGGGCGGACCAATCATGTCGGCTGTTGCCGGAAAGGCCGTTGCTCTCGCCGAGTGTGCAACTCCCGGATACCAAAAATATGCCAAGGATGTAATCATTAACGCAAAGGCGTTAGCTGCAGCCCTTGAGAGCGAAGGCATGCGTGCAGTCTCTGGCGGAACACAGACGCACCTTGCATTAATGGATATTCGAAGCACAGGGGTTACCGGCAAGGTAGCCGATGAGCGCTGCGGAGCGGCAGGAATCGTAATGAATAAGAACTCGATTCCTTATGATCCAGAAAAGCCGGGGGTCACTAGCGGCATACGTGTTGGAACACCAGCTACAACAACTCAAGGCATGGGAGTTACCGAAATGAAGCAGATTGCATCATTGATTGCCCGGGCAATTGCGAGTGATGATGGCGCAGTTCACGCCTCGATTAAAACCGAGGTACATGCACTCACTGCACGTTTTCCTATTTATCAGGCGTAGTTGAATTCATGCGCGAGTACTTAGTCACTCTGCTGATTTCAGCGGCTTTGTGCTACCTGATTACTCCTTTAGTGCGCACGCAAGCGATTCGATTTGGAGCAGTTGCTCAGATTCGTGGCCGCGATATTCACACGACACCTACTGCACGCTGGGGTGGAGTAGCGATGTGGATGGCGATGTCCATAACCTTCATGATCGTAAATCACCTTCCACTCGTTGGTAAGTCATTTGGACATGAATCACAGGGCATTTTTCTAGCCTCTACGGTTATCGTTCTGCTGGGCATGGCCGATGATCGTTTTCAGCTCGATGCACTAACGAAACTTGCCGGGCAGGTATTCGTGGCCAGTATTTTATTGTTATACGGAATTCAAATCCTATGGCTACCCATAAATGGTGTCATAACTTTGCCATCAAGCATTGGTCAGTTAGTCACCGTATTAATTGTGGTCGTGACGATTAATGCCGTTAACTTCATCGATGGCATGGATGGTTTAGCTGCTGGAATTGTCGCTATCGCTGGTATCGCTTTTTTTGCTTTTGCCTATCTTTTGGCCGTTGATTTTGGATTTAGCCGTGCAGGTGCACCATCACTGATTACCGCGGTACTAGTCGGAATCTGCATAGGGTTCTTGCCGCATAACGTGCATCCCGCACGAATATTTATGGGCGATAGCGGCTCAAT
>WLHG01000162.1 GCA_009702845.1 Actinomycetota bacterium | reverse complement strand
GCTTTCCAGCGGCAACATCCTTAACAGCTGCAGTCAATTCCTTCCATGAGTATGAAGTTCCGCCATTGACGCCACCAACATTGCGAAGACCCTTTGCAAGGCCCTTTGATGTGGTGTTACCAGCAGAGATACCTGCAAGGCATGCAAGAACTGCGGCATCAAAGCCTGAACCATCTACGAAGGTTCCTGGATTCTTTGGGTACGCTGCATTGAAAGCTGTCTTCCAGCCTGCTGCATCTGTTCCATTTGTCTTGGCTGATGTTCCGCGGATGCCGTTCATGAGTGATGCTCCCACAGTTGCAAGAGCTGAGTCATCATTGAATGCCTCAGTCATGAATGTAGTAGCTGGATCCCACTTCTTTGTACGGGCAAGAGCTGGAGCTAGCTTTGCGAATGAATCTGGGTAGTCAACAAATACGAAGGCATTGCGCTTTGTCTTTACAAGTGCTGCTGCCTCTGAATCGTATGAAGCTGCGCCTGCATTCCAAAGTACAGTGCCACCAATGTGGCCGCCATTCTTAATCCATGCACGCTTGAAGGCTGTTGCAAGACCAGTACCAAATGAGTTATTGATTGCACCAACAGTTACCCAAGAATTATTTCCATAAGCCTTTGAAATAGCCTTTACTAGGGCTACAGCCTGTAGAAGATCTGATGGGTATGTACGGAACAAAGTGTCGTTATCTTTGAATGTAGTAAGAGATGGTGATGAAGCAGCCGATGCAATTCCAATTACGCCAGATGTTGAAGCAGTAACTGTGCCAACTTCAAGTGATGCACCTGATGTAAGTGAACCGATGATGAAGTTAACTTTGTCAGACTTTGCAAGCTTTGTTGCTGCCTCACGCACTACAGATGGCGCATCAGAAACTGAATCCTCTTGCGCGATCATTTTACATGAACCGGCTACGCCAGCTGCAGTCATTGCTGCCTGAACTGATGTAACACCAAAGGCGGCTGCATTTGCTAATCCAGTGCCATATGCGGCAAAGCCAGCACCTGACATTGGCTGAACAGTTCCGACACGGATGTCGACGCCTGCAGCGTTAGCTGGGACGGTTGATACAAAAAGCGCCGCTGCCGCGACTGCGACAGTAGCGAGAACTAAACTTTTATTCTTCTTCATTGTGCAGCTCTCCTCGAGGGTGATTTGTGCCTAGATAATTGACGGTCGTCAAATAACTAAGCAAGTATGCACGTAGAATCTCAATAAATAAAGGTCAGCACTCAGTTAATTTTTGGAGCGTTTTCCGAAGTAAATTCCTACAATTTCTGGGTCCACCGCCAGCGCAGCCCCTGGCCCCTCGTGGCGATTCCTACCCATGTCGAGAACGTACCCGTAGGTTGAGATTTCTAGGGCACGCCTAGCATTCTGTTCGACCATCAAAATCGTTACACCACTGTTATTAATCCGCACCAACTCATCAAATAATTGATCGACAAGGGCTGGAGCCAATCCCGCCGATGGCTCGTCCAGCAACAGGACATCCGGGGCAGACATTAGCGCTCGAGCCAATGCCAACATCTGACGCTGGCCTCCTGAGAGCTGACCGGCCCGGTCCCTCTTTCGAGAGACAAGATCGGGATACCTCACGTACATACTGTCTTTAAGCTCTTCAAGAGTTTTGCCTGACTCAGGAATATAGCCAACATCTAAATTTTCATCGATTGTCATACCAACAAAGATGTTTTCAATCTGAGGAACGTAACCAATCCCGATTTTCGAGAGGTTGTATGGCTTAGTCCCAAGGATGTTGACCTCTTTGCCATCGCGCAGAATCGTTGCACTGCCAGATGTCACCTTAGCAATACCAAAGATTGCCTTCATGATCGTTGATTTGCCAGCGCCATTTGGTCCAACGATAGTAACAATTGATTTCTCAGGAACTTCAATATTTACTCCGTTAAGAATTTTGATATCTCCGTAGCCACCTTCGAGATTAGAAATCTTCAATAATGCTTGGCTCATGATGTTGCCTTTCTTGTTCCAAGGTAGGCATCAATGACGGCTTGATTTTCATAAATAGAGTTTGGTTTACCCTCGGCAATTACTTTACCCTCGGCCATTACGATAACTCGATCCGAAATATTCATGACCGTCTCTAAGTCATGTTCTATGAGTAGAAATGTGAGGTGATGCTCGGTTCTTAGAGCATGTAAAACTTCCAATAACTTCTCAACCAAGGTTGGATTAACTCCGGCAAAGGGCTCATCGAGAAGGAGCATGACGGGATTTGCCATCAACGCTCGGGCAAGGTCAAGAAGTTTTCGCTGCCCACCTGAGAGAATTCCAGCATACTCATGGGCAAATCTTTCAATTCCTATCTGCTGCAGAAGTTCCATGGCTCGGTTACGACATTGCTCTTCATATGCTCGTCTAGCCTTTGGATTAAAGAAGTTAACCAAACTGTCTCCTGGATTATCCTGACCACCTAGCATTAAATTATCTAAAACACTCATGCGCTTAATAACCTTAGCGCCTTGGAATGTTCGAATGATTCCGCGGTCGGCAATCTTATGTGGCAAAAGTCCCTGAATTTCCAAGCCTTCAAAGAGAATCGTTCCTGAATCTGGCTTTATTGCGCCGCTAATTAAGTTGAACAGAGTTGTCTTGCCCGCTCCATTTGGACCGATTACCGAAGTAACACTTCCAACTTCAACATTTAGGGTTGCACCATTTACTGCTCGTACGCCACCAAAAGAGATTGCGACATCTTTTACTTCAAGAATTAGATTATTCAAGGACCATCTCCTGACGTTTTCCAAAGATTCCTTGAGGACGGCGCATCATAAGAATAATGAGAACGATTCCAATAATCATTATTCGAATATAAGCTCTCTGCGATGCATCGAAAGTAGAAAATGGCCAGAACGTAAAGAAGCGAGTTCCACCGTAGAGGAATCCAAAGAATATTGCCGCGAAGGGAAGACCTTTTACCTTCGTAGCCCCACCTAATATCAAAATCATCCAGCCGTAGAAAGTTACGATAGTAAGGAAATCATCGGGTGATAACAATGAAGACTCTAACGCCCAATAGATTCCGGCGATCCCACCGATTATTGAACCTAAAATTACGGCCTGCAAGCG
>WLHG01000161.1 GCA_009702845.1 Actinomycetota bacterium | reverse complement strand
TCTTTTCTTTTGCTTTTCTCTTAAACATGTCGCTTAGTTTAGTGGTGCAGGGGCGGTTCCACCAAGACGGGTAGGTGCCCAGCGCTGGCCCACATGGCTATCAGGGTAGTTATCTTGGACTTGGTGGAGCATCTCTATAAGTCTTTGTCTTAAGAGCGCCTCTGCAACTTCGAGGTCATCACCCTTTTTGTAGAAAATCGGTTGACCGAATACAACGCTGACTGGAATATATTGTCGACGAAGATTTCGTTTGACGCCTTTAGTCCAGATTCGTTGGCTTCCCCAGATAATTGTCGGGATAACTGGGACACCAGCTCCCATTGCAAGACGCACGGCGCCTGATTTTAAACCCTTGATTTCAAAACTAGTTGAGACTGTACCTTCAGGAAAGATTCCAATAATTTCTCCTGATTTCAATGCACGAAGGGCTGCAACGAAAGAGGCGGCGCCATGTTCACGATCGACATTAATATGATGCATTCCTCGCATCAAAGGGCCTGCGAGTCTGTTGTTGAAAACCTCTTTCTTTGCCATGAAGCGTACGTAACGCCCGGCGGGAAGGGCCGCTGTGCCAGTAAGTGCGAAGTCAAGGTAGCTCACATGATTGATGGCAAGGATCGCGCCATCTTTTCGCGGAACATTTTCTACACCTTGGAAATCAAATTTGATCCCTAAATATTTCCAGAGAGTTTTTATTACAACAATAACTGGGGGATAGACGAGATCAGCCATGGCTCGCCTTAGCTGCCATCGCCTGCTTGTAGAGTCGCCCTGCGCGATAGCTAGAGCGGACCAAAGGTCCACTCATGACTCCGAGGAATCCAGCCTCAGTCGCTTCTATTGAAAGCTCAACAAACTCTTCTGGCTTTACCCAACGTACAACTGGGTGGTGGCGGTTAGTCGGCCGCAAGTACTGAGTGATAGTAATTAAGTCACAGCCGGCGCTTCGAAGATCTACAAGTGCTTGCGATACTTCTTCTCGAGTTTCACCAAGGCCAAGAATCAAATTTGATTTAGTAATCAAACCAAAATCACGGGCCATAGTTATGACTCGTAAGGATTTCTCATAGGTAAATGCGGGGCGAATCTCTTTGAAAATACGGGGTACGGTCTCTAAGTTATGGGCAAAGACTTCAGGGCGGGTTTCAAATATTTGATTTAACAGTTCGCTCTTTGCATGAAAATCTGGGGCCAACATCTCAACACCGCAACCAGGGTTGAGCTCGTGAACCTGCCTAATTGTTTCGGCATAGAGCCAGGCGCCCTCATCGGGCAGATCATCACGCGTAACACCAGTGATAGTTGCATAGGCAAGTCCCATCGCTTTGACAGATTCGGCGACTTTGAGGGGCTCGGTGCGATCAAGGGGATCTGGCTTTCCAGTATCAATATTGCAGAAATCGCAACGCCTTGTGCACTTATCGCCACCAATTAAAAAAGTCGCCTCTTTGTCTTCCCAGCATTCAAAGATATTTGGACAGGCAGCCTCTTGGCAGACGGTATGTAGACCTTCGCTCTTTACTAATGAGGCAAGACGCGTGAACTCAGGTCCCATATTGGCGCGTGTCTTAATCCATTCAGGTTTACGTTCAATTGGTGTCAGAGCATTCCTGGCCTCAATGCGGATCATTTTGCGACCCTGTGGCTCGATGCTCATACGCTCACCTTTTTCAGCGATTCAAATATATGGCGCTCTACAATCGGTGCAACCTCTTCAACTGTGATTTTTCGTCCTAGCTCTTTTTCCATAGATGTTACTTCAGCATCTTCAATTCCACATGGAATGATCTGGGCAAAGGGAGTTAAATCTGGACAGATGTTTAATGCAAAGCCATGCATGGTGACGCCTTTTGCAACACGGATTCCAATAGCTGCGATCTTTCGATCACCTTTCTCATCGCGGATCCACACTCCTGAACGACCGGAAACACATTGCGCCGTTATTCCTAGCTCTTCACATACGGCAATAAGTCCGGCTTCGATTTCTCGCACGAAACCTACGAGTTCAGTTGGTTTGGCAAGTCGAACAATGGGATAGCCAATTAATTGACCAGGACCGTGCCAGGTTATTTTTCCGCCGCGATCAACATCAATCACCGGGGTTCCATCTTGTGGGCGCTCTGACTCTTGAGTTCGGCGTCCGGCCGTATAGACGGAAGGATGCTGCAAAAGTAAAAGAGTGTTAGGGCGTTTCTTTTCAACGACTTCGCCATGAATCGCTCGCTGAACATCCCAGGCCTTTGAATAATCGATCAGGCCATGGCGTGTAAGGGCGATAGGGGTTTGGTTAGGACTGGCTAAAACAGGCACTTACCTAGCCTAAAGGTAGGATTGGCTCCATACCAATCCAAAGGGGATTTCACCGTGTCTGCACCTGTTAGAAAAAAAGGCCGCCGTCCATTTATCACAGCTTTAGTTGTGATCTTTATCTGGTTCGGGGCCAGTGGCGTATTTGGCCCCTTATTTGGCTCTCTTTCAACGGTCCAAGAGAATGATAATTCAGCGTTTTTGCCTGAGAACGCCGAATCTACACAGGCATCGAAGATCATCACTAAGTTTTCCGCCGATCAGACTCAGACAATCCCAACTTTAGTTCTCTACCTTGGCAGCGTCGATGATGCAAAAGTTGCGGCTTTGAATGCACACCTGAGCCGCCTGGGGGCAACTCCTATCAAGGGTTCAGATATCGCAATCTCAAAATATTTAATTCCAGGTCAGCCAATATTTGCCTTTGCATCCCAGGATAAGCAGGCCTTACTTGTAAGCCTTCCACTCACTTTTGATTCAGCTAAAGATTTACTGCCTAACAAGAAGCCAGTATTGCCTGAGATTATAAAAACACTGCGTGAAGACGCAGCTGCATATGGAAAGGCAAATGGTCTAACGGCAAATGTAACTGGTGTGGGAGCACTTCTCGGTGATCTCTTTGGTGCTTTCGGAGGTATCGATTCATCACTTCTATTAACAACGCTCGGAGTGGTCGCCTTAATTTTGATCATTGTCTATCGCTCACCTGTTTTATGGATATTGCCGCTCTTTTCATCTGTCATCGCATTATCAACGGCCGGTGGAATTGTTTACATTTTGGC
>WLHG01000160.1 GCA_009702845.1 Actinomycetota bacterium | reverse complement strand
TCGGATATCGGTTGCACGGTTCCGCCACCAAAGTTGTGAGTGTTCTCAACTGCTATCGCTGTTGTCGATACGAGATAAGGTCCTGAATCTGGTCTGGCCATTTCTAAGGCAGCGGATGCGTTGAGTAAACCTTGTGGATTCAACCATGTCCGTGTTGTTATTCCGCTAAAGACAGCGGCCGCACCAAGTTCTGCGCGAACAACATGCGAGTTGGCTTCGGCAATGAGTTCTTCACCGGGGGCCACAAGCATGCGTATCGCCAGTTGATTAGCAAGGGAGCCGGTCGGAGTGAATAATCCCGCCTCTTTTCCAAACATTTCAGCTACTCGCTCCTCTAGAGAGTTAACTGTTGGATCATCGCCATAAACATCATCGCCTACTGGGGCCTGCGCAATTGCATCACGCATTCCTTGAGAGGGACGGGTGACAGTATCTGAACGAAGGTCTATGGCCATGTACGGAGCCTACTTCTCTTCTTTCATGACTATCAAATACATCGCCGTCACGACCATGGTTCCACCGATTGAGCTTTGCACAGTTAATCGCTCTCCACCGAAGAGGAGTGCAAAGAGTGCTGCAAAGACAACCTCCATTGTTAAAATGACTGCAACTTTAGTTGGACTCATATGTGCCTGCGCCCATGTTTGAATAATGAATGCAATGGCGGTTGCAAATACGGCCGTGAAGACAACTACTCCCCACACACCTGCATCTGGGGGAGGCGAATAACCACTTGGAATAGATGCGATTGCAGCCATGACTGCACACATCGCCAACTGAACAACGGTCATTGCGTAGGTGTCACGACCAGAGCTCCATTTACTCAAAGTAATAATATGAAGAGCCCAGAAAATAGCACTAATGAAAACTAGAAACTCGCCCATCCCAATTGAGAAGCCACGAACAGATAGAAGGCCAAGACCAATAGTTGCCACGGCGATACAAAGCCATGTGAATCGACTGATCTTCGTCTTAAGGATGAGCCACGCTAATAGGGGAGTTATTACAACATAAAGCCCAGTAACAAAACCTGTGATTGCAGCGCCAGTTCTAGCTAGCCCCAGTGTTTGAAAGATATAGCCAAAGCCTAGAAAGATTCCGGCAGTTCCAGCTCGAAGCAATAAATCTCGTGTCAAGAGTTTTAATACTTGTGGTCGGATAATCACCATGACAAGTACGGCAAGGCCGAAACGTGTAAAGAGGAAGTTATTTACACTTTGGCGCTGGATCGAATCTTTCATAATCACAAAAGACCATCCCCATGCCATAGCAACTGACAGGAGCGCCCATGGCGCAAGCTTCATCCTATGTAAATGTTGAGTGTTTCTCACTTCTTATCACGGAGCGCCTTCAAAAGTGCGACTTCAATCGTGTGCTTTTCCTCCATGCCAGGTGTCTCTAGTACAAGAGGAACTCCAGCGGCGGCGGGATGAGCAAGCAATTCCGCAAAGGGCTCTATTCCGATATGTCCATCGCCAATATTTTGATGACGATCCTTAAGCGCCCCACAGACATCCATTGAATCATTGGCGTGAATTAACTTGAAACGCTCGACTCCGGCAATTTCTACAAGAAGGTCAAGAGTCTTGCTCATACCGCCTTTGACGGCGATGTCATGGCCTGCAGCAAAGACGTGGCATGTATCTAAACAGATTCCCACCTTCGGATGATATTCAAGTGCTTTCAAATAGTTTTCAAGATCATCTAACTTCTTCACGAGTGATTGACCTTGTCCTGCCGTTGGTTCGAGCAGAAGAAAGGGTGCATCATCGCTTAAGGCGTTTAGAATTGGCATCATTCCTTCGTGAATCTGCTTCCATGCTTGATCGACGTGGCTTACATCAACTGCAGAGCCAGTGTGAATAACAACTCCCAGAGCGCCGATATCTACGCCGCGACTCAATGAATAGGCAGTTGAAGCAAGTGAGTTCACATATGTCGCCTCAGTAGGCGAACCCAGATTAATGAGAAATGGAGCATGCACGTAAGTGTGGATATCTAGTTCGGCGGCTTTGATTTTAAAAGCTTCATCTAAATCTGGCTTAGCCGCTGGCATCGCCCACATGCGGGGACTTGAGGCAAAGACCTGTATGACCTCTGCGCCCGTAGTTTTGGCATATTCAATGGAACGTTTAGCCATTCCTCCGGTAGTTGGAGTATGTGCGCCGATACGTGAGCGTTGCTTAGGCATCGGCCTACCCTACGGTAATAGTGACCGTGCTGCCACGTTTAACTTTTGTGCCCACTATAGGCGAAATATTCGTGACCTTTTTGAGCTTTTTAACACCGAGTTTCTTTACCACAACCTTGAGCTCTAAATCCTTGAGTGTCTTTGTTGCCAAGGTTTCATCAAGCGAGAAAACATTTGGGATATAGACGAACTGCGTTCCCTTTGAAACGACTAGTTGCACTTTTGACTTTTTCGGCACATTCGTATTTCCTGCTGGCAACTGCGAAACAACGGTGCCAGCCAGAACATTTTCATCGAAGGCAAAGCTTGTCTCTACGTTAAGACCAGCCTCAGTTAACTCATTGAGTCCCTGTTCACCACTCTTGCCAACGTAGGATGCAATTAAAATTGTTTCAACGCCCTTGCTCACAACAATATTGACAATCGAATCCCGCTTAACTTTTGTTCCAGCGACTGGTTCGGAGGAGATAACGAAGCCCTTGGGGATTTTATTGCTGAAGATTTCAGTGGTGGTGCCAACAGTTAGCGGACTCTTTAAAATTGTTGCCGCTGCGGCCTCAGGTGTAAGTCCAATTAGAGATGTAAATGTGTATCGTTCGGCGCCCTTAGAAATAATTAATGTAACCGAATCACCGGTATCGACCCGGCCTCCACCCGGAGGTGAGGATTCAATGATCGTTCCGGCCTTTATATCTTCACTGAATTGCTTTTTTATAACTACATTTGTGAGCCCAAGGGGAGTAAGTGCGGTAAGAGCTTCATCATAAGAGCCACCGACAGTTGAGGGAACAACGATTCGTGAGCCGGGACCCACGAGTGTGTACCAACCTCCGATTCCTAAAGTGATAGCAAGGGCAAGGGCAACTTTGCGGTTTCGCCGAACTCTTTTACTGGTGCGC
>WLHG01000016.1 GCA_009702845.1 Actinomycetota bacterium | reverse complement strand
TCTGGAAAATGCTCACGTACACGAGATTCGAGTGCAGCGAGATCGTCAGTGTTTGTCACATCTAACTGAACGATTGGTGCAGGCTTTGGTAAACGTCCTGCGATACGAGTTGTTAAAGAGAGTACTCGACCATAGGAGGAGAGGACTACTTCGGCTCCTTGTTCTTGGGCAATTCGCGCAATATGAAATGCAATCGATGCGTCGGTTAACACTCCGGTAACGAGTATTTTCTTGCCTTCAAGTATTCCCATTTAGTGTCCCATGCCTAATCCGCCATCAACCGGGATTAAAGCCCCGGTTATATAGCTTGCTTGTGGTGATGCGATGAATGCAACTACTTCGGCTATCTCTTGTGCAGTACAGAAACGCCCCAGAGGAACTGAGGCTGCAATTTCATTACGGCGCTTTTCATCCAATCCAGAAGTCATATCGGTTTCGACAAATCCAGGTGCAATTACATTGGAGGTAATACCTCGGCTACCAATTTCACGGGCAAAAGATCTAGCCATTCCCACTAAGCCCGATTTACTGGAGGCGTAGTTCACCTGTCCTGCAGATCCTGTTGTTGCTACAACTGAACCAACAAATATTAAACGGCCGCGTTTTAACTTTAATAAACCTTTAGTCGCTCGTCGTGCAACGCGAAATGCGCCAGTTAAATTTGCATTAATAACATCTTCAAAGTCGGTATCGCTCATTCGCATCACTAGGCCATCTTTTGTAATACCAGCGTTGGCAACAATGATTTCTGGTAAACCCCACTGTGCTTCGATGGAGTCAAAGGCTGAATCAACGCTCTCCGTCGAGGTCACATCCATCACAACGGAGTTGAACTCAGCTGGTGCCGCGCCTGAACGATAGGTCACAACAACTTCATGGCCGGCGGCCTTGAGAGCGTGCGCTATAGCCAAGCCGATTCCACGATTGCCACCAGTAACAAGGGCCAATGAACTCATGAATGTAAATCTAGTGGGTACTGATAAGTATTCAAAAGATGCATCGGCGCGTGGCTGGCAATAGGCTTACCTCTATGGCCGATGAAAAGGAAATCTTTGATATTACCAGCGCGCCTAAAGCGTTAAGTGCCGACCAAGCATCTCGACAAAAACGCTACTTTATTTCGATGATGGTTAGAACAGCTTGTTTCATTCTGACGGTGATTCTACCTAGTCCCTATCGGTGGGTCGCCCTTCTCGGAGCTGTCGCTCTGCCTTACTTTGCCGTTGTTATTGCAAATGCCGGCCGCGAAACCTTTATTCGTGGGGTAAACGTACATGAAGAGAATCCTCGTTCACTTTCTTAATCTAAAGTAGAGCCATGCAAAGAGAGCCTTGGGCCATATTTAAATCATTGGTAGCCCTCGCTCTTATCCTTTTATGTTTATGGGCGGCACAATGGCAGTATCAACGTGGAGTTGATCGACATGCTCGCAATTCAATGATTTTGGAGCATATTGCCATTGCACCAGTGCCACTCACCACTGTTGATGCAACACCTGCCCAATTTGAATGGCAGAGTGTCACAACCTCTGGTCAATTCGATTCCAAAAATCAGATACTTCTACGCAATAGGTATTCAGAGGGTGTTTATGGTTTCGAAGTTCTCACTCTATTCACCTCCCTTGATGGTAAACGTTTTTGGGTAGATCGTGGATGGGTAAAAGCGGGAAGAACCGCTACGACTGCGCCCATAGTTACTAAGACTCCACAAGGACAAGTCCAAATAACTGGGCGACTTCGTCTGGATTCCTCGCTGCCCCATGGAAAGTTTTTTGCACTGCCTGAAAAAGGTACGGGTTTAGTTTCAAAACTTAATGCGCAATCCCGACTTCAAACTGAGAAATATTACATAGATTTACTTAACGGCTCCGATGAATCGCTGAGCCCAGCAGTTTCCGCAGAGCTGCCAGTCTTAAGCGATGGCCCGCACATGGCATATGCCCTGCAGTGGTTATTTTTCTGCGGTCTTGTGATTTATGGACGGATACTAATTCGTCGAACCCGTTAAATCTTGGCGGTTATATAGATCGGCATAGAGTCCCCCGAGAGCGACCAGCTCGTCATGCTTTCCACGTTCAACAATCGAGCCATTCTCTAAAACTAGAATCTGATCGGCATCTCTGACCGTGCTTAAGCGGTGAGCGATTACGATGCTTGTTCGTCCCTTAAGTGCGCTTTCGAGGGCGGCATGAACAAGGGACTCATTTTCCGAATCTAGATGCGCAGTGGCTTCGTCGAGGATGACCACAGCCGGCGATTTCAAAAGCAGTCGCGCGATTGCTAATCGTTGTTTTTCGCCACCAGATAAACGATGTCCTCTTTCTCCCACCATCGTGTCTAGACCATTAGGTAAGGCTTGGATCAACTTCCAAATTTGTGCAGCTTCACATGCAGCCTTCATTTCATCTTCAGTTGCATCCGATTTTGCATAACGCAGGTTTTCAGCGATAGTTTCGTGAAACAAGTGGGCATCTTGCATGACCACGCCTATTGAATTTCGCAGCGACTCCAAAGTTAAATCTCGAATGTCATGACCGTCGATTGAGATTGAGCCCGAAGTAACATCGTAGAGCCTTGGAATCAATGCACTAATTGTAGTTTTACCTGCACCCGACGGCCCAACAAGTGCGGTGAGAGTTCCTGGTTCTGCAATGAATGAGAGAGCCTTGAGCACCTCACCGGTTTCAACCGTTTCGGGCTTAGCGGCAGACTCTAATGATGCAAGTGAAATCTCATTTGCTTTGGGATAGGCAAAACCTACATTGGCGAATTCAATACGAGGATTCTTAGCGTGGTACGCAATCGCACCCTCGCGATTTTCCACCATTGGATGCAAATCGAGAACTTCGAAGACCCGTTCGAATGAGACTAGAGAAGTCATCACATCAATTCTAATATTTGAGAGAGCGGTCAAAGGTCCGTAAAGACGGGCAAGTAATGCTGTTATTGCAAGCAGGGTTCCAACCGTGACTCCCCCGTTAATCGCTAAGTGACCACCAATGCCATATGCAAAGGCTGTAGCAATTGCCGCAACGCTTGTCAGCGCGATAAAGAAGAGGCGATTGAGCATCGCCGATTTAATTCCGATGTCTGCAACTCTTCTTGCGCGTGAGCGAAAGAACTCCTCCTCGCGCTTTGGCTGACCGTAAAGAGCTACCAACATTGCACCTGAAACATTGAAACGCTCAGTCATCGTGCTCGACATCTCTGCATTTACATTGAAGGACTCGCGGGTAAGAGCTTGAAGTTTGCGTCCTACCCATTTAGTAGGAATAAGAAAGACAGGAAGCAAGAGCAGCGAGAAGATCGTGATTTGCCACGATAAAATCATCATGGTCACGCCAACTAGGACAAGTGAAACAACATTGCTGACGACGCCCGAAAGTGTGGCGGTAAATGCTTGCTGCGCTCCCATAACATCCGAGTTGATGCGCGATATAAGCGCACCAGTCTGTGTTCGAGTGAAGAATGCGATCGATTGCCGCTGAACGTGGGCAAAAACGAGTGAGCGTAAATCGTAAATTAGACCTTCCCCAATACGGGAGGAAAAGTAGCGCCCCAACAAACTTACGCCAGCATCGGCAATCGCAAGTAGCCCGACAATAACTGCCAACTTTGTAATGAGATCACCGTTTTTAGGAATAACACCATCATCGATCAGGCGCAACAAAAGAAGTGGCGTTGTAACTATCAGTGCGGCATCGACAACAACGGTCGCCAGAAAGATAAGGATTGCTTTTCGGTACGGTCTCGCGAAAGACAAAATTCGCTTAACCGTTCCTGGCTTTAACTTAACTTCTTTGACCGATTGGTCGGCCGTCATTGACCTATGGGTCATCCAAATAGCATGGTTAGACATGGCTCTACCTTAAGCAGTTTGGCGCTAAACCGTAAATCCTAAGGCGCGCAGTTGATCACGACCGTCATCAGAGATTTTGTCTGGGCCCCAAGGTGGCATCCAAACCCAGTTAATTTTCACATCACTCGTCATGCCGGCCAACGCTTGTCGCGTTTGATCTTCAATGACATCTTGCAGCGGGCAGGCCGCCGAAGTTAAAGTCATATTGAGAATTGCAATGTTGGCTTCATCTACCATCACGTCGTAAATCAAACCCAGGTCAACAACATTGATTCCGAGTTCGGGGTCAACCACATCCTTCATCGCCTCAGTCACATCATCTACGCTTGTAGTCATCGCTCTCCCCTTGATCTATTTACTTACTCGGCCTGCGCTTGAATTGCTACATCTTTAAAAGCCATCCAACCAAGAAGTGCGCACTTTACACGACCTGGAAACTTTGAAACTCCCGCAAATGAAACTGCATCTTCCAATATCTCAGGATCCCCTACCGAAGTACCCTTGCTAGCCATGAGCTGGGAGAAAGAATTAACGACAACGTTAGCCTCTTCTAAACTCTTTCCCGTGAGTAGATCGCTCATCATTGAGACACTTGCCTGTGAAATTGAACAGCCTTGTCCATCCCATGTTAGGGAGCTAATTACATCCCCCTCTAAATCAATATTCAAGGTAATTTCATCGCCACAGCTTGTATTGACATGATGAACTTGTGCATCAAATGTAGGGCTCAATCCCTTGTTTTGAGGATGTTTGTAGTGATCGAGAATCACCTCTTGATAGAGCGAATCTAACTCCACGTTAGAGCCTTCCAAAATATCTTTGTGCGCCGATTATTCCATCTACTAAAGCATCACAATCGCTTTCATCATTGTAGAGATAGAGAGAGGCGCGCGTAGTTGCAGGAACATCCATTCGTTTAGCAAGTGGCCATGCACAGTGCTGCCCGGTGCGAACGGCAATGCCTTGACTATCTAAAAATTGCCCCACATCGTGGGGATGAATATCGGCCACAGTAAACGAGACTGCGCTGCCGCGCTCATAGGTATCAGAGGGTCCAACAACTCTTATATCTTTAATAGATTTCAATTTCTCCAAGAGATAGCCGGTCAGTGCACGCTCATGGGCATGGACCTTATCCATGCCCAACTGCGTTAGGTATTCCAGAGCAGCGCCAAGACCAACGGCTTGGGCCATATTGGGAACTCCGGCTTCAAATTTTTGAGGAACGGGTGCCCACGTCGCCGTAGTCATCGTCACCATTTCAATCATTGAACCGCCGAAAAGAAATGGTGGGAGTTCGTTTAAGAGTTCAGTGCGTCCCCACAAAACACCAATTCCAGTAGGTCCAAGCGCCTTATGTCCTGAAAACACTAGGAAATCTATACCGAGCGCTTTTACATCTATTGGCATGTGAGGTGCTGATTGGCAGGCATCTAAAATTACGACAGCTCCAACTTCATGCGCCCTTGCGACTATCTCTTCAAGTGGATTGACAGTTCCGAGAACATTGGATTGATGAGTGAGCGCAACCACTTTGGTATTTGGAGTGATCACATCTTTAATCGACGATAAATCCAAGCGACTCTCTGGCGTAACTGAGAACCATGCTAAATCCGCCCCCGTTCGAGCGGCCAACTGTTGCCATGGAACCAAATTTGAGTGGTGCTCCATCTCTGTAACCACAATGCGATCGCCAGCAGCTAAAGTAAACCGATTGCCAATAGGAGCATTGCCCATTGAATATGCCAGTAAATTCAGAGACTCAGTAGCACTTTTCGTGAAAACTATTTCACTTGCGCCTCCTGGTGAACCCAGGAACTTTGCCACGATGTCACGCGCGCCTTCATAGGCATCGGTGGCCTCTTCTGCCAATTGATGGACTCCCCGATGAGCCGCGGAGTTATGAAATCTATAAAAATTACTTTCAGCTTCAATAACCGAGTTTGGCTTCTGGCTCGTGGCGCCACTATCTAAGTAAATGAGTTTTTTACCGTCGCGAACAGTACGCTCAAAGATTGGGAAATCTTTACGTATCTGTGCGGCGGAAAACGACATGCTTTCTTACTTGCTCACATAATCTGCGTAGCCATTTTCCTCTAACTTGTCGGCCAAATCAGGTCCACCCTCTTCAACAATGTGACCATTAGCAAAAACATGAACAAAATCTGGCTTGATGTATTTCAAGATACGGGTGTAGTGAGTAATCAATAGAACACCCAAGTTATTGTTGGCTTTCGCGCGGTTAACACCTTCCGAGACAATGCGTAGTGCATCGACATCTAGGCCTGAATCAGTCTCGTCTAGGATTGCAATTTTTGGCTTGAGAAGTTCGAGTTGCATAATCTCGTGGCGTTTTTTCTCGCCACCAGAGAAACCCTCGTTCACATTTCTAGATGCGAATGCGGGATCCATATTCAGCGCCTCCATGGCCTCTTTAACTTCGCCAACCCATGTGCGTAGCTTTGGTGCTTCTCCGCGAAGGGCCGTGGCTGCTGTTCTCAAAAAGTTGGAGACAGAGACTCCAGGAACTTCAACTGGATACTGCATGGCTAAAAAGAGTCCAGCTTTTGCTCGCTCATCAACGGTCATCGCAAGAACGTCGGCGCCATCGAGAGTGACCGAGCCACCAACAATTGTGTATTTAGGATGGCCAGCAATTGAATAGGCCAACGTTGATTTGCCGGAACCATTTGGACCCATGATGGCGTGAGTTTCACCTGACTTGATTGTCAGATCAACGCCTTTGAGAATATCTACCGCGCCATTTTCAGTATTGACGCTTACTTGCAAGTTACGAATCTCTAAAGTGCTCATAGTCTTCTCTTCTCTCTTAAATCTCTACTGTGACGGAATTTGCAACGATTGTTACTGGATATGTCTTAACTGCAATATTTGCTGGAAGCGTGAGCGCCTCACCTGTACGCAAATCAAACTCTGCGCCATGTAACCAGCATTCAATTTTGTAATCGGTGACATCGCCTTCAGAGAGCGAGGCCTCAGAGTGAGTACAAACGTCATCAATTGCAAAGACCTCATCTCCTACTCGTGTGACACAAATAGTCTTGTCGCCCTTTTCAAACTTGACTGGCTGGCCGCTCACTAGCTGATCTAACTGAAAATCTGCCACTCAAGCACCTGCTTTTTCTAGCTCAGCATCAATTCGATTCATTAACCGATCTTGAATAACCTCATTGCCAATTTCGGTGATAATTTCGTTGAAGAAACCGCGGACAACTAAACGCCGTGCATTCTCAAGGGTAATTCCACGTGACATTAAATAGAAAAGCTGCTCGTCATCGAATCGCCCTGTAGTACTTGCATGTCCAGCACCAACGATTTCGCCAGTCTCGATCTCCAAATTAGGTACTGAATCGGCGCGCGCACCATCACTCAAAAGTAAGTTGCGATTGAGTTCATATGTGTCAGTGCCCTCGGCAACTGCGCGGATTAGTACATCGCCAATCCACACAGTGTGGGCATCTCTACCGGCAAGTGCGCCTTTGAAATTCACCCGAGATTTAGCGTTTGGAACGGCATGATCTACATGCATCCGGTGCTCAAAGAATTGTCCAGCAGTTGCGAAATAGACACCGAGAAGTTCAACGGAGCCACCAGGTGCGATGAATTCAACCGTCGGAAGGATGCGAACTACGTCGCCCCCAACTGTGACAGTAATTGATTTATAGTGCGCATCTTTATCGATTACTGCATGATGGCGCGCGGTGTAAACGCTTTTAGAATCAAACTCCTGAAGAGTGATGAACTTAAGGGATGCTCCAGGTGCTAGCGAGATCTCTAAATCCTCGGCCAAGATGGTATCGCCAGTGTTTTCAACCACGACGGTTGCTACTGCGTGAACACCCAGCGAAATGCGAACTCGTGAGAGTTCAGCGGTATCGAGTGCGCCATTGCTGCGCCCTAGAAATATCGGATCAGATAACTCTGTGTTTGCCGCAATAGAAAGATGTGCAACTTCGCCCGATAGCCCACGAATACGCTCAATGATTACATCATCACTATGTGCAAGTGGCTCAAGGTTCTCACGGATGAAAGTAACGCCCATAGGTAATGCCGATTGAGCAACCAGTGATGAGCGATCGCCCACTACCGCTTGGCCATCGTGCAAACCACGTAAGCGTTTGAGCGGCGTGAAGCGCCAAGCCTCTTCTCGCCCTGTTGGAACTAAATAATTACTTGTTAAAAGAGACATTAACCAACTGCGCCTTCCATTTGAAGTTCAATTAGACGATTGAGCTCAAGGGCGTACTCCATAGGAAGTTCGCGCGCGATTGGCTCGATAAAGCCACGGACAATCATGGCCATAGCTTCATCCTCAGTTAGTCCACGCGACATGAGGTAGAAAAGTTGATCATCACTGATCTTCGAAACCGTTGCTTCGTGACCCATTGACACATCATCTTCACGAATATCAACATATGGGTACGTATCGGATCGAGAAATTGTGTCGACAAGAAGTGCATCGCACTTGACGGTGCTCTTTGAGTGATGCGCGCCCTCTTGAACTTGGACGAGTCCACGATAGGACGTACGTCCACCATTGCGGGCAACTGACTTCGAGATTACTGAAGATGAGGTGTATGGCGCAGCGTGAACCATTTTTGCACCTGAGTCTTGATGCTGACCCTCTCCCGCAAATGCTAGAGATAAAGTCTCACCCTTTGCATGTGGACCCATCAAAAAGATTGCTGGGTACTTCATCGTTACTTTCGAGCCGATGTTTCCATCTACCCACTCCATAGTTGCACCTTCTGCACAAGTAGCGCGCTTAGTAACTAAGTTATAAACGTTGTTAGACCAATTTTGAATCGTTGTATAACGCACGCGCGCACCTTTTTTAACAATGATTTCAACAACTGCAGAGTGAAGTGAATCCGACTTATAAATTGGCGCAGTACAGCCTTCAACATAGTGAATGTATGAATCTTCATCGGCGATGATGAGTGTTCGCTCGAATTGACCCATGTTCTCGGTATTAATGCGGAAGTAAGCCTGCAATGGAATCTCTACGTGTACGCCCTTAGGTACGTAAATGAATGATCCACCTGACCAAACCGATGTGTTGAGAGCTGCAAACTTATTATCGCCAACAGGAATTACCGTAGCGAAATACTCTTTAAATAACTCTGGATGCTCTTTAAGCGCAGTATCGGTATCTAGAAATATGACGCCCTGAGCCGCTAAATCTTCACGAATTGAATGGTAGACAACCTCTGACTCATACTGCGCGGCGACACCAGAAACTAATCGCTGCTTCTCTGCCTCAGGGATACCAAGACGATCGTATGTATTTTTAATCTCTTCTGGAAGATCATCCCATGTGGCTGCCTGCTTTTCAGTCGAGCGTACGAAGTATTTGATTGTGTCAAAGAAAATACCTGATAAATCTGAACCCCATGTAGGCATAGGTTTCTTTTCAAAAAGAGCGAGACCCTTTAAGCGCATATCTAGCATCCACTGTGGCTCGGACTTCTTTTCTGAGATGTCTCGAACGACATCCTCGTTAATTCCGCGGCGTGCATTAGTACCGACTTCACTCTTATCCGACCAGCCGTATTCGTAGTTTCCGAGGCCTTCGAGTTCTGGATGTGCGATTGTCATGCACGTACCTTTCCATTGTTGGAGTTAGTTTGTGGTGTTGGAATAAAAGTTGTACAAACGCCATCGCCATGTGCAATTGTTGCAAGGCGTTGAACGTGTGTACCAAGTAAACGTGAAAGTGCTTCAGTCTCAGCCTCACACAGTTGCGGGAACTCAGAGGCCACATGTGCAATTGGGCAGTGATGCTGGCATAACTCCTCACCGAGTGGGCGAGATTCAAGACTGGCGGCATAACCTTGTTGCGTTAAAAACTCGGCAAGGGCAACGCTTTTCTTAGCTTTCTTTGAGATCGCAATCGCGGCTTGGCGTTCGATATCTTCGGCGCGATTATTTGCAAAAGCATTTACCAGATGATCACCCAATTGAGCCGACATAAATTTAAGGGCTGAGACTGCTAAATCATCGTATGAGTGTTCAAATTTCTGTCGCCCTGAGTCCGACATCAGAAAGACTTTTGATGGACGGCCTCTGCCTCTGGTCAAAGCGGCATGCGGTTCGCGGGCTTCAAGTACCCCATCAGCGACAAGCAAATCTAAATGTCTACGGATCCCTGCCGGCGTTAAGCCTAAACGAGTGGCAAGAGTGGCGGCACTCGATGGACCGTTTTCAAGAATTGAACGTGCGACGAGGTCGCGGGTGCGTGGATCCTCACTCTTTATCGGCTTTTGGCCCCCGTCGATTTTCACAACAGTATTGTGTCGTAATTCGACACAATTGGCCACTTCAAGCCTCAAGCCACGCTGGGCAATAGGGTAAGGCCATGAGTAAAGCCGCCAATCTAGCTAAGCGGATTCTCTCTCCAGCAACTGCCATCCTCCTATTTCTCCAAGCCGCTCTCGTCGTTACAGGTGGTGCGGTCCGATTGACCGGTTCGGGCCTTGGCTGTCCAACATGGCCCGAATGCACTCCAGGCTCCTACACGCCTGTAGCGGGTCAAGCCGAAGGCCAACTTCACTCGTGGATTGAGTTTGGAAATAGATTACTAACTTTTGTTCTCGTTGTAGCGGCCTTGGTAACTCTCATCGCAGTTCTTCGCAGTGGAAGAAAGGATCTGCGCATACTTGCCATTGGACAGTTTCTTGGAATTTTCGGACAGGGAGTTTTGGGTGGCATCACCGTCCTTACCAATTTAAATCCAATTTCAGTTGCAAGCCATTACCTGCTGTCGGCGATTCTTATCGCCGCTGCGACATCTTTATACACGAGGCGACATAGGCCCGCAGCCAAGAAGATCTCACCTTTGCAGCCCGATGTTTTTTCCCGCCTTCACGTGACTCTCTCTGCACTCGTAGTAATCCTAGGCACCATAGTCACGGGTGCAGGTCCACATGCCGGCGATATTGATGCACCAAGATTACATATTCGTATTCAAAGCGCTGCCCTGCTGCACGGAATTTCAGTAGCGTTATTGATAGCACTCACCTTGGCCTTCTTTTTGGCGAGACAGACCAGCGAGCAGACTAAAAAACTACTTGCAATCTTTGCCTTATTAACGATTGCTCAAGGTGCAATCGGATGGATTCAATATATTCAAGGAGTTCCAGAACTACTTGTTGCTGCTCATTTAGCGGGTTCAACTTTGGTGTGGATTGGTGCATGGAAAGTCTGGTTATCAGTACAACGAGAAGAAATGGAAATAAGTAAATGAACTCAGTTGTAGGTTGGACCGAACTCGATGATCGTGCGATTGCATACGCTCGCGCGTTAGCGGCCGATGCTGTTCAAAAGGCTGGTAATGGTCACCCAGGCACTGCAATGTCACTGGCGCCAGTTGCCTACCTCCTATTTCAACGACATTTAGTTCATGATCCAGCTGATCCACAATGGCTTGGGCGCGATCGCTTTATTCTTTCGTGCGGACACTCATCACTTACGTTGTATACCCAACTTTTTTACAGTGGTTATGGCCTTGAGTTGAAGGATTTACAAACATTTAGAACGTGGGGTTCACTAACTCCCGGGCACCCAGAGTATGGACACACTGCGGGAGTAGAAATGACGACGGGTCCACTTGGTCAGGGCGTTGCAACGGCGATAGGAATGGCAATGGCCGCGCGATATGAGCGTGGATTACTGGATCC
>WLHG01000159.1 GCA_009702845.1 Actinomycetota bacterium | reverse complement strand
GAAGCTAAAGAGAAGAAAGGCTAATAAATGAGCGAAATCCGTTTATCGTCCGAAAAGAAATTGCGTCTTTTTGCAGGTCGAGGATTTCCAGAATTAGCCGATCAGGTTGCCGAAGAACTCGGCATCCCATTAACACCAACTTCTGCCTACGACTTCGCTAATGGTGAAATCTTTGTGCGGTTCGAAGAGTCAGTTCGCGGTTGCGATGCATTTGTTATTCAAAGCCACACAAATCCAGTTAATAAGCAGATCATGGAACAGCTCATCATGGTCGATGCACTTAAGCGTGCCTCTGCAAAACGCATCACAGTTGTTGCGCCTTTTTATGGTTATGCCCGCCAAGATAAGAAGAGCCGCGGCCGCGAACCAATTACCGCTCGCTTAATGGCAGATCTCTTCAAAACCGCCGGTGCTGATCGACTGATGTGCGTTGACTTACATACTTCTCAGATTCAAGGTTTCTTTGATGGTCCTGTAGATCATCTCTTTGCACTGCCAATGCTTGCAAACTATGTCGGCAGTAAAGTTGACCGCAGCCGTTTAACCATCGTTTCGCCGGATTCAGGTCGAGTACGAGTTGCCGAACGTTGGTCGGATTTACTGGGTGGCTGTCCAATTGCATTTATTCACAAAACCCGCGACCCGCGTATTCCAAATGAGGCAACTGTTGGCCGCGTAGTCGGCGACGTCCAGGGGCAGACATGCGTGGTTATCGATGACATGATCGATACTGCGGGCACCATCACAAAGGCAGTCGATGCTTTATTTGAAGCTGGCGCGAAAGATGTCATCATCGCCGCAACTCATGCAGTTTTATCGGGCCCGGCAGTTGAACGCTTACGTGAATCCAGGGCATCTGAAGTTGTTATTACAAATACTCTCCCGATATCTGAGGATCAAAAATTCGATGGGCTTACTGTTCTATCGATCGCCCCACTTTTGGCACGGGCTATCCGCGAAGTCTTTGAGGATGGCTCAGTCACAAGCCTCTTTGACGGCCTTTCATAAGGGCAATTTGCACAACCTCTACCTCGCAGGCTAACCTTTGGGCTGTTCCGGCGAGGGTATGAATTTACTTCCGTAATCGACGGTGTGGGTTAGTTCTCCTGCTGGGACTTTGTGTAAACACCGAAGCTCTCAGAGAAAAATTATTTAAGGGGAAAAAAATGGCAGAGATTACTATCAACGGCGTCGTTCGTACCGAATTTGGTAAAGGCGCTTCACGTCGTGCCCGTCGCGATGGGTTAGTTCCTGCCGTTATCTACGGTCATGGTGAGAAGCCACAGCACATCACACTGCCAGCACGCGAACTCGGCGTTGCCCTTAAGCAGTCAAACGTTTTGCTTGACATTGTTATTGATGGAAAGACTGAGCTCACACTTCCAAAGGCGATTGTTCGCCACCCACTTAAGCAAATCCTTGAGCACATTGACTTAGTTCTTGTTCGTCGTGGAGAAAAAGTCGTGGTCGCTGTTCCTATCCATACAGTTGGTGAGCACGATCGCGATGGTGTTCTTGAGCATGTAAACAACACTATTGACGTACGCGTTGAAGCCACTGCAATTCCTAGCTTCATCGAGCTCAACATCACTGGTCTTGCAGCTGGTACTTCACTTTATGCTGGAGACGTCGTTCTTCCAGCAGGTGTTGAACTCGAATCAGATGTGAAGATGATCGTTGTCCACCTATCTGAGCGCTCAACTGCAGTTGAAGAAGTAGCACCAGTTGTAGCTGCAGCAGATGCAACTGCGGCAGCACCTGCAGCGGCTGTTGAAACGGAAAAGTAGGGCGCCAAACCCTTACCATTACCGTTATGACGTGGTTGGTAGTGGGGCTCGGTAATCCGGGCGATCAATACGCTGCCACCCGTCACAACGTAGGTCAGATGGTTATTGACGAGCTTATTCGTCGACACAGAATTAAATTAACTTCACATAAATCCCGTACTGAAATTGCAGCCTATAAATTGGGCACGGGGGAAAATACCCAATCAATAATTCTGGCCAAATCCAAGGGCTACATGAATGAAAGCGGCGGGCCGATAAAGGCACTTGCAAGTTTTTACTCAGTAGAGACAGAAAACATCATTGCTTTACATGATGAGCTCGATATTGCATTTGCAACTATTCGAAGCAAAATGGGTGGCGGCGACAATGGCCATAATGGACTTAAATCAATGACTTCAGCCTTTGGAACTCCCGACTATCACCGAGTGCGTCTTGGAATAGGAAGACCCATGGGTCAACAAGACCCAGCAGACTTTGTTCTCAAAGCCTTTTCAAAGATTGAACAAAAGGATTTGGCAGAGTTTATTGTCCGCGGTGCAGATGTTGTTGAGTCCCTAATTACGCAAGGTCTTGAGCGCACTCAGACCGCTTTTAACAGCTAATTTCTAACCAGTATTTCTAAGACCTGCAGCGACTCCGTTAATCGTTAGTAGTAATGCACGCTGCACAATTGGATCGGCAGCACCATCGGCATTGCGAACACGCTTAAGCAGGTTAATCTGCAGTAAGTGGATGGGTGATAGATAAGCATCTCTAACCTGCAAAGTTCGCGCCAAAACCGCTTGGTCTCCCAATAAAGAGCTCTTCTTGGTTAAGAGCAATATCTCTGCCACAGTTAAATCGAACTCAATCTGGATTGTCTTTAAGAAGTGATGGAGCTCTTCGGGAACGAGTGCATCTACATAGCGACGGGCAAGAGCTAAATCTGTTTTAGCTAAAGTCATTTCAACGTTGCTAATAAAGGTGTTGAAAAAATGCCACTCATGAAGCATTGTGGCAAGGACATCGGATTTTCCAGCTTCGCGTGCGGCTTTGAGGCCAGATCCAACTCCGAACCATCCTGGGACGATTTGGCGAGATTGGGTCCAGCCAAATACCCAGGGAATCGCACGTAATGCATCTAGCCCACCATGTGCATCTGGGCGGCGCGATGGGCGTGAACCCAAGAAGAGATTGCCCAACTGCTCAACTGGTGTTGATGCATAAAAATATGCCGGCAAATCTTGGTGATCTATTAATGCGCGATACGTTGCAAATGAACTATCGCTGACTAACTGCATGCACTCATTCCAGCTCGATAAATCTTT
>WLHG01000158.1 GCA_009702845.1 Actinomycetota bacterium | reverse complement strand
AGTGCTCTTGCCGGATCCATTTCGGCCAACGATTCCGATTCGATCGCCTTCAGATACTCCCAATGAGACGCCTATTAAGAGCTCTTTAACATCGAAGGCCTTTGAGACCTCTTCGATATTTACTACATTGCGCGCCATGATGGGAGAGCGTACCTTTCATCCATGAATGTCACTGACCGCGAATACGCGCTCGAACTCGATAGAAATGACCCTTTAGCCCATTTTAAAGCGGATTTTGTGGTCTCAGATCCACAGATGTGTTATTTGGATGGAAACTCTCTTGGCCGCATGCCGATTGCCACGGTTGAATCAATTAATAATTTTCTAACTCAAGAGTGGGGACGTGAACTCGTAACTGGATGGGGGCACTGGATTGATGAGGCTCAGCCAACTGGCGATTTATTAGGTGCCTCTGCATTAGGTGCTGGTCCTGGCCAAGTACTTATCTGCGATACAACTTCTGTTAATTTCTATCAGCTCTGCTTGGCTGCAATTGCTGCAAGGCCTGGAAGAAAAACTATCGTTTCGGACACAGCAAATTTTCCAACTGATCGATATATTCTTGATGGAATTGCTAAGCAGTTGGGATTAAATCTTGTACTCATAAATAATGAAGATCCCGCTATCGCAACACACGAGCGAATCACAACAGAAGTATTAGCACCCTATCTAAATGATGATGTCGCATTAGTTACCCTTGAAGTAATTCAATATCGTTCGGGTGCTCGCAGTGATATTAAATCCATAACCGATCAAGTACGCGCTATTGGTGGATTAGTTGTTTGGGATGCAAGCCATGCAGTTGGCGCAATTGAAATGAATTTGGATGCAAGTGGTGCCGATCTCTGTGTCGGCTGTACATATAAATATGGAAACTCTGGACCGGGTGCACCCGCGTGGTTATATGTCAGCACGAGAGTTCAAAAAGAACTGCAGGTTCCAATTCAAGGTTGGTTTGCACAAGAGGCTCAATTCGAAATGGGTCCAGTCTTTGAAAGAGCTGCTGGAATCCGCGGCTTCCAAATTGCCACCCCACCAATTATGGGTATGCGTTCAGTTAAATCAGCTTTCACAATGATTAGCCAAGCGGGCATTACAGAAATTGCGAAGAAAGCCGCTGTTGGTACAGACTTGATGATTGATTTATTCGATGCCTGGTTGGCACCCCTGGGCATGGAGCTCCATACGCCTCGTGATTCATCCCAGCGGGGGGGACATATTTCAATTGTGCACCCTGATGCCGCCCAGATCTGTGTGGCGCTGCGTAAAATATCGAATGTAATCCCAGATTACAGAGCTCCAAACTCAATACGTCTTGCAATCTCACCGCTTCCAACCTCCTACGTTGAAGTCTGGGATGGCTTTGATCGACTGCGCGACTTAGTGGCATCGGGCCGCTATAAAGAGATAGATGAGAGTGGTTCAAGAGTCACATGAGCGAAAATAACTTCGATTCGGCAATGACCTATACCTCCTACCTTGCAGTAGATGAACTCTTAAATCTGCAGCGCCCCGTATCTGATGGTCCAGAACATGATGAAATGCTATTCATTATCATCCATCAGACATATGAACTCTGGTTCAAACAATTAATTCACGAATTTGCACAAGCCCAACGTTCGATGGAGTCTGGCGACACTCACTACTCATTGTCGGTTCTTGGTCGAATCCGAACAATTATGAAGATCTGTGTCAATCAAATCGATATCTTAGAAACGATGACACCATTGCAGTTCAACTCTTTTCGTTCCTATTTATCTTCATCGAGCGGCTTCCAATCTGCCCAGTTTAGAAAGGTTGAAGCCTTATTAGGGCGTCGCGATACTAAAATGGCCGGTCACTTACCTCCCGATATTCAAGCAGAGATTGCAATCATCACTTCGGGTAACTCTGTATATGACTCGGCCCTTGCATATTTAGCAAAACGCGGGCATCCAATTCCAACTGATGTGCTCAACCGAGATAGAACATCGGCCTACGAAGCTAATTTGCGTGTCCAGGATGTTCTTTTAGATATTCATCGTAACGATCCTGAAAGTGCAATGGTCTGTGAGCGATTGCTAGATATCGATGAAGGTGTGCAGGAGTGGCGTTATCGCCATGTAAAAATGGTTGAACGCACAATAGGCCACAAGATGGGTACTGGCGGATCAAGTGGTGTTGGATACTTATCGAGCACGCTTTTCAACCCGGCATTTAAAGATCTATGGGATATCCGTTCCCGCTTCTAAATATGTACGAAAAGAGATTAACGCGAGTAATAGATTAGAAGCCCGATTATTGATAGGACGGCGGCGGCAGAGACTAGGAAATAGTTTGCCCATTTTGGTAAGCCCGTCCGCTCAGCTGCCTTATTTGCAATTCTCTTTGTGTGCATCATTGCCTCTCCTGCCCAGGCAAACTCTGTAGCTAAAATTCCAAGCCCGGCGAGCACGACTAGAACGCCCGGGCCGGGGCCGACCAGGGCGATCGCTCCAAGAACTGTTACCCCACCACCAAGAATGCCGATAAATAAACGCCAAACGAGTTGTCCCGCTCGGGTTTTTTTCATCCATGTTCGGAATTTCATTTAGTGCGCACCACCTCAACTAAATTCCCGTATGCCTCGTTTGCAATCTCCTCTCGCCGAAGGCGATATTGATTAGACGCACCCGAAACCAAATGCTCGAAACGAGTGGTCGATTTAATCAGTTCACGTAACTCCTCAGGCTTAGTTGAATCGCCAAAAATTGGTGGCTCGGCTTTAGTAATTTCAACAACGATATGCGGGTTCAAGAAGCGATAAATAAGCGCTAGTCGGCGAATGCCTAGGTTTAATACGTGGCGCATTCCACGGTTAATGTGATCCTGAACCAGCAAACGCATAAAGGTTAGGTTTTTTGCACCAGTCGAGTTTTCATGTGCGGCTAATGTGAACAAAATATCTGCTATCTCCTGCCCTTCATTTGTCTCAGACAACTCTGCACACTTGGCAGAAAGCTTGGCACGAATTTCTGGGTTTTGTAGCTTTCTAACCGTTGCAGTGATATCTGCTAAATCGCTTTGATCTGCACGTAAGGCGTAGCCAAAGTCATTGCACCAGCGTGCGCGCGCCTCTT
>WLHG01000157.1 GCA_009702845.1 Actinomycetota bacterium | reverse complement strand
CTAAATATCGCAGATGATCACTTGGATTGGCATGGCAGTTTTAAAGCCTATTGCCAAGCGAAATTATCACTGTTGGATCACGCTGAAACTGCGATCCTTAATGGAGAAGATAATGCGATTCTTCAAGGGGCGAACAGATGGGATGGACGCAAGATATTTTTCTCACTTAACACTCCAGGACCTGGAGAGCTCGGAATCGTTGAGAATCTATTAATCGATCGGGCTTTCGTCAGCGATCCCCAAGAGGCGTCGATGATCGCCGAAATAACCGATATCCAACCCACGCTTCCGCACAGCGTTTCAAATGCTCTAGCTGCAGCCGGACTTGCCAGAAGCGTTGGTGTCTCATACACAGATATTCAAAGCGCACTCATCGAATTTCACCCTGGTCGCCATCGCATTGAGCTAATTCATAGCGATGGTGGGATTTCTTGGATTAATGATTCGAAGGCAACAAATCCTCATGCGGCGCAGGCTTCGATTCTCTCGCATTTATCGGTGATTTGGATCGCTGGCGGTCTGGCTAAAGGTGCCGATATGAACGCATTGGTTGAACGAACAAAAGATCGAATCAAAGCCGTGATTCTCATTGGCGAGGATCGTGATTTAATTGAAGCAGCCTTCAAGCGTTTTGCTCCTAGAACTCCACTGATAAAAATAGATACTAAATCTGCTAAGGGTGAGGTTTCCAACGAATTAATGGAGAAGGTGGTTGTAGCCGCACAAGAGCTGGCAGCATCCGGAGATACAGTATTAATGGCTCCGGCTTGTGCTTCGATGGATCAGTTCATTTCATATGCCGACAGGGGAGATCGATTTACGGCTGCAGTCAGAAATTTGGTGGCCCATGAATAGTAAAGATCGGGTAAATTTCTTTTCAAAGCCCATCAATCTCTATTACATGCTTATTGGAAGCACATTAAGCTTGAGTATTCTTGGCGTGATTATGGTCTTTTCTTCCTCTTCGATTCACTCTCTTGAATCAAAGGGATCAACGTATGCAATTGTTTTGCGACAAATAATCTTTCTCGTATTCTCCATACCTATGGCCTGGGTATTATCTAGGTTTTCATTGGCGCGTTGGAAACTTATTGCTCGTGTTGGCGTAGTTTTTTCAGTTGTGATGCTCGCAGTAGTGCAAGTTATTGGCAAAAGTGTCAATGGAAATCACAACTGGATCAGTCTTGGTTTTGTTGATGTTCAGCCTAGTGAAATTGCAAAGTTTTTCATGATTCTCTGGGCTGGTTTTATTTTAGCCAAAAGAGAGCGAGCTGGCTCCGTTCAAACAAATGTGATTACCCTAATCGCACCTGCATTTGCATTGTGCATACTGCTTGTTCTGATGGGTAAGGACTTAGGAACAGCCTCGGTCTTTGCCTTCATATTGGCGGGTCTGTTATGGGTTTCAGGGGTTCGTTTAGGAATATTTGCCGGCTTAGTTACATTTGGATTTGCTGGAATAGCCGCACTCGTTGTTACAGCGCCTTATCGCATGCAGCGCTTTGTCGTACTTCTAAATCCATTCGCAGATGAACAGTATAAAAATACTGGCTGGCAACCAGCACACAGTCTGTTGGGCCTAGCCAGCGGGGGATTGTTCGGAGTTGGTCTTGGAGCGAGCCGCCAAAAGTGGGGCAACTTGGCTGAGGCTCATACTGATTTTATTTTCTCGGTTATAGGTGAAGAACTTGGCCTTTTTGGAACAGTTTCAACAATTGCACTGCTAAGCATTCTCTTGTTTTCTATCTTTAAAATCGCTCTCCGAGCTAAGGATCCTATGGTTCGCTATGTTTGCTCCGGGATTGGATGTTGGCTGGCGATTCAAACAATTCTCAATATTGGTTCTACCCTCAGTGTGTTGCCAGTAGTGGGAGTTACATTGCCACTGGTCTCTTATGGTGGCTCTGCCTTGATCGCGACATATATGGGAATCGGCTTTGTAATAGGTGCCGCGCGCCGTGATCCAGCAATCTTTCAAGAGTTAAGAAAGAGTGAGCACACATGGCTTCGATAGTTTTTGCAGGTGGTGGAACTGCCGGACACATAGAGCCGGCACTTGCCGTAGCTCGTCAATGGAGAGAGGCGCATCCAGAAGACGTCATTACTTTTATCGGTACAAAAAGCGGACTTGAGAACACAATTATTCCAAGAGCTGGATTTACGTTAGCGCATATTCCAAAAGTTTCCATTGCACGTAAGCCGCATTGGTCGTGGCTACGTGCACCAATTGATTTGGTAAGGGCCGTGAAGGCATCGCAAATAATTCTGCGTGATACAGATCTATTAATTGGCTTTGGTGGGTATGTGAGTGCTCCTGCATATGTGGCTGCGCGGCTCGCGGGAATCCCAACCCTCATTCACGAGGCAAATGCAAAACCAGGGTGGGCAAATCGTATCGGAGCTTTAATGACACCCCATTTGGCCGTGGCAATTCCTGTTCACTCTCGTGAATTTAAAGATGCTCTCATTACGGGTTTGCCATTACGGCGCGATGTAGCCGAAGGCTTTGTTGCTGCACGTAATGATTTTAAGGCCGCTCGCATATCTGCAAAGCGACGTTTGGGTTTTGATAAAGACTCGCCTTTACTCTTAGTCATGGGTGGATCGCAGGGATCGGTTGCAATTAATGCCCAGTTAGAGCTTGCACTAAAGCCCCTTTTATCACGAGGAATTTCAATTATGCACTCTGTGGGACGAGCTAATCCACTTCCCAGAGCGCAAGGTGCTTATCATCCAGTTGCCTACATCGACTCAATGGCAGATGCTTATCTGGCTAGTGATGTGATTATTGCTAGAAGTGGCGCCGTTACTTGTAGTGAATTTCGTGCCCTTGGTCGTTACGCTCTCTTTGTGCCACTGCCGGTTGGAAATGGCGAGCAGTACTTTAACGCTCGCTCCCTTGTTGAATCCGGACGCGCGGAAATTTTAGAACAATCCCAGTTCACGTCCGAATATTTAACTACTCACATAGATGCACTTTTAGCGCGCTCTGCTGTGGCGCCTATAGATGGCTCGGATTTGGATCTGACAGCAGCCGAAAAAATCGTTGCCCTCGGTGAGTTTGCTATGGCTAAGCGATGAGACCACCATTGAAAACTCTGAGCGGAAAGCGCGTACATTTTATTGGAATCGGT
>WLHG01000156.1 GCA_009702845.1 Actinomycetota bacterium | reverse complement strand
GTTGGTTGCAGCTGGGGCGCAGCACGTACAGGTTAATGCCGCTGGAGATTTAGCGTTGCGCGGGGGTTGGTTTGATCCCAATGATTCAAAAGTAAAGCCATGGAAAATCGGTGTTGTGAATCCCGATAATCGCCAAGAGGTTCTAAAGATTTTTGAAATTACTGATGGCGCTATTGCAACGTCGGGAACGTACGAGCGGGGTGCTCACATCAGTGATCCCTATACGGGGATGATTGCAATCGGTGCGAAGTCGGCGACGATCGTTGGCGATAAGGGCTGGTTATGCGATGCACTTGCAACGGCCGTGATGGTTGCTGGCACCGATGCCGCTAAGTGGTTTACTCAGGATGAGCTAGCGGGCTACCAAGTGTGGGCAATAGATCGCCATGAAAATACTTCGTGGAGCCTATAAAGTATCGCCCGTGACTGATAAGCGAGCGGCAAGAAACACAGTGCAGATAAAGCGGACTTCATTATTTGTTGTGCTGAGTTTTTGCTTCGTCAGTCTTGGCTTAACACCTGCCCTTGCCGTTGATGAGCGAGTGATCGATATCGTTACTGTGAGCTGGGCAGGCTCTGCACCCACCCCTGCTACTGGCGACCAATTAGCGGCCTTAGTAAACACAGAGGTCAATAAGAGTTGGAGATCTTTCACAACGCTAGTTGGCGACACTAAAGATCGCAGCATCTCATTTGTCGCAGGTAAAGTTTTATCCACACCAATCGTTTTGAATTCAAGGATGGCATGTTCAGGCGTGAATTCGATTGATTTTATGAACTACACACGCGTCGAGGCATACAAACGTTTAGGGATTTTAGATGATATTGATCGCTACTTAATAATTAACGCCCCAAAAGCTGGCTGCGTTTGGTCGGGTCGTGCACAGTTGGGTGCACCTGATGCAACCAACGGCACTCTGGTTTTACATGACACCGATGATCCATTTGTTATCACTCACGAACTTGGACACACTTTTGGTTTAGGCCACACTAACTTTCTGCGCTGTAGCAATAATAATCCCGATGGCACCTGGGGTGATGTCTGTAAGGCAGTTGAATACGGTGGCGTAGTCGATGTTATGGGAAACGTTGAGACCACATCACCGCTCAACACATATCACCAGTGGAGGATGGGCCTTCTTGATTCATCGCAAGTCAAACAAGTGTGGAAAACCGAAACGTTAACAGTTGCTCCATCAGATTTCGCCGATGGCCTTCGTGCTATTTATGTTCGAGATGGCAGCGCTGCTTATTGGATTGAATACCGACGGAGTTTAAATGGCGTGGGCTATAAGCCTGGCTTAGTAATTTTTCGAATAGACCCACCGCCAATTTCATCGGTGGTCTCGCTAAATCCCGAGGACTCTCTGGCCTCCGAGTTTAGCGATGGATTGAGTACCGACGTGTGGATGCTCAATCTCGATAGTTTTAGATATTCAAATTCAAACTCAACGAGTGGTTCTATGACTTCGCTCTCGGCTACGACATTTTCTGGAAATGTATCGTTCGGTGCAGTGGCATCGGAAACCAGTGCTGCAGTTACGGTGACAATTAAGGCAGATGTAACACCGCCACCGACGCCCGTATTAATACCAACGGCCGAGTGGCGCTACCCAAGTATTGAGATAACTAAGCCAGGTTATGGCGATGCACAAAGCGCAATCGCAAGTTTTCAAAGCTCTGTCGATGGAGTTGTGAGCGATCTTCCCACTGTAGTGAGTGATAAATGGAAACCTACTTACCTGAATCCATTTAGCGCGCCAAAGGCGGTGCATGTTCGCGATCTACCAGAAGGCAGCTATTTATTTGCATTAAGAGCGATAGATATCGCTGGCAATAAGAGCGGGTGGTCTCAAGCAGTAAAAGTCAACATTGATCGAGGTCGTCCAGTTGTAACAAATGAGTTTAATGTTGCTGCAATAAATGGCGATCAAATCTCTTTGTCGTGGTCTGGTGCTAAAGATATTGGCAGTGGGCTTTGCCAAACTAATCTCGTTAATGCTGATGGATTAGTTATTCAAAGCAGTTCAGCCAAAGAAGCTCCCCTCATTAAATTAACGAATGGGGAAACGATAAAATCCGCCGCGCAAATCTTTGACTGTATCGGCAATGGAATTACCGGTGATTTATCCCTCACAAATAGATTAACGCTCGCCGATAAATCATCGCGCACAGGTAAGTGGAGCCCGGCTGGTGCGCCGTATAACTCTGGAGCACTGAAATGCACGGGAAAATGCACGGCTAGCTTTAGCGTTAAAGGTGCAATCAACGTATTAGTCGGAACTGGCGCAGCGAGTGTCACTGCCGGCACGAAGCCAGTTGCAACGATTGCCGACTCAAAGATTGCAAAGCTTCGCGTTGGGGCAAACGCCGATATTGGCGTTTTAAAGAAAGTTATCCGCATAAGCGGTAGCAACTTTGTTTTAATCGGAATTAACTCGGTCGATGCCAGCTTTACCAATAGTAAAGAGCTCGATCGCTTGCCAACTGCTACCGATACTTCGTTGACCGATAGTAAACAAGCAGTCTTGGCGCGTTACGGTTTCGCGGCAAGTGACTTCAGCCAAGAGTGGACAGTTTTGCCGATGGCCGGTGGCACCACACTTATCGACCCTTCTCTAGATCTCTGCAATGGAAGCTTTACCTCTGAAAAAGAACGCCAAGAACGTCGCCAAGTAATCGCAACAAAAACAGGAACGCCTTTTACTTTTCTATCTACTGAAACGGTTCGCTATTCATCAGTGACTTCTGCTCAATTAGCGCAAAAAGAGCTGGCTAAAACTCTGGCTCAGTGCATAATCGATGAGGGATATAAAGAAACCACAGGGACTCACGTCTCCTACAGATTTACCGAGATAAAAAACTCGCCGAGCGGATTAGTTAGTGAGGGTTCTCGCGTCTTGGTCCGCGCCCAAATCGGAACGGGGCCATCTTCACGACAACTACTGGCTTTCTATCAGTTCAATGGCGAGATCTTTACTGGGCTCTATGTGATGACGGCCGGTGAAGTTGGATTCACGGATTCGCAAGTCACTACATGGCACAGCGTTGCCGTGACAATGGCTAATCGTTTGAGTGGAAAAGCATTCTAAGTACTTACTTTTTAGAATATTTATAATTATGCTCTCCAACACTGGCCGCCTTAG
>WLHG01000155.1 GCA_009702845.1 Actinomycetota bacterium | reverse complement strand
GCCCTTGGCGAGAGCGTGACTGAAGGTACCGTTACGCGTTGGCTCAAAGCCGAAGGCGATCACGTTAATGTCGATGAACCACTTCTTGAAGTATCGACCGACAAAGTAGATACCGAGATTCCATCTCCAGTTGCAGGAATATTGACAAAGATTGTTGTGCAGATTGATCAGACAGTTGCAGTTGGTGCAGAGCTTGCAGTTATTGCCGATGGTGCGTCCGAACCAGCACCTGTCGTTGCAGCTCCCGTAGTGTCCGAGCCAGTAGCAAAGCCTGCTGTGTCCGAGATTCCAGCTCAAGTTGTGAAAACGGTTGCAGCTCCTGCAGTTGGAGCCGGAACAGTTATAACAATGCCCGCCCTTGGTGAAAGCGTGAGCGAAGGAACGGTTACTCGTTGGCTTAAAAATGTCGGCGATAGTGTTGCAGTTGATGAGGCCTTACTTGAAGTCTCAACCGACAAAGTAGATACAGAGATCCCCTCCCCTGTTGCAGGTGTTTTACTTGCAATCGATGTACCGATTGATACAACTGTTGCAGTTGGTGCACGTTTAGCGCTAATCGGCGTGAGCGGAGTAGTTCCTGTTATTGCGACTCCAGTTGTGGCCGCACCAGTTGTGTCCGAGCCAATAGCAAAGCTTGCTGTGTCCGAGGTTCCAGCCCAGGTTGTGCCAACCATTGCAGCGCCAATTTCACAGCCAGTCGATGCATACGTGACTCCGCTTGTGCGAAAGCTTGCAAATGATGCAGGCGTTAATCTTGCAACAGTTAAAGGAACTGGTGTTGGCGGACGTATTCGCCGAGAAGATATTGAAGCTCTTGCCAAGGTTGTAGGCACCCCTGTTGCCGCTGCCCCAGTTGCTAGCACTCCATCGTCTGCACGTACTGCGCCTTCAGTTGCAGTTTCACCTCTGCGTGGAACAACAGTGACCATGACGCGTCTGCGCAAAGTGATTGCCGCTCGCATGGTTGAGTCTCTTCATGTCAGCGCTCAATTAACGACCGTTGTAGAAGTTGATGTAACTAAGATTGCGCGTTTGCGCGATCGCGCTAAAGCTAACTTCGAAGCGCGTGAAGGCGTCAAACTCTCATTCCTGCCATTCTTTGCCGTATCGATCTGCGAGGCTCTTAAGCAGCACCCAGTTCTTAACTCATCTGTTGAAGGTGATCAAATTACTTACCACGGCACTGAGCACCTAGGTATCGCAGTTGATACAGAGCGCGGATTATTAGTACCAGTTATTTCAAATGCTGGTGATTTGAATATGGGTGGAATTGCTCGAAAGATTTCAGATCTTGCCGCCCGTACTCGCGATAACAAAGTTACTCCAGACGAGCTCGGTGGCGGAACTTTCACTTTGACCAATACTGGTAGCCGCGGTGCATTATTTGATACGCCGATCATTAATCAACCACAAGTTGCAATTCTGGGTCTCGGCGCAGTCGTGAAGCGACCAATGGTTGTTCGCGGTGAAGATGGTGGCGAATCAATTGCTATCCGTTCGATGGTTTATCTGGCCCTGTCGTACGATCACCGAGTTGTAGATGGCGCCGATGCCGCGCGATTCTTAGTAACGTTAAAAGAGCGTCTTGAAGGCGGAGCGTTCGAATCTGATTTAGGTCTCTAAGTACGTTATGAGAGTTCCAGAACGTATTGCAATTACCGGCTCCTCAGGATTAATTGGTACTGCCCTTGTCGGTCATTTGAAATCCGAAGGTCATACTGTCCAACGCTTAGTGCGCAGAGCACCTGTTGCCGTTGATGAAGTTACCTGGGATCCACAGACTGGCTATGTTGATTTAAGCGCCCTTGAAGGCGTCGATGCAATCATTCACTTAGCTGGCGTTCCCGTTGCCGATAAGCGTTGGACAAAGAAATATAAGGCCGAGATTCTAAACTCGAGGTTGCTAGGCACTGCCACAATTGCAAAGGCGGCAGCTGAAGTTAAACCAGATGTATTTATATCAGCCAGTGCGATTGGTTGGTATGGCGAAAGCGGAAATCGCGCCGTGGTTGAAAGCGATCGCGTAGGAGATGATTTTCTAGCTGCAGTGTGCCGCGAATGGGAAGCGGCCGCTGATTTAGCAGGAGATGTGCGGACCGTAAAACTTCGCACAGGTTTAGTTCTCGATCCAACTGGCGGTGCGCTCGGAAAAATGCTTCCTCTCTTTCGATTGGGATTTGGCGGAAAGTTGGGAAGCGGAAGGCAATGGTGGTCGTGGATTACCTTGCACGATGTCGTTCGAGCAATTGATTTTGCACTCGTTGAAAATATTTCAGGGCCAGTAAATCTGACTGCACCTAACCCAGTTACAAATCTAGAGTTCACATCCGCACTTGCCCGCGCCCTTCACCGCCCGGCAGTTTTTCCAGCCCCAGCATTTGCACTCAAGGCCGCACTCGGTGGTTTTTCGACTGAAGTATTAGGTTCTAAACGCGTAATCCCACAAGCACTGCAGGAAGCTGGATTTACGTGGGACTACCCACATCTAACCGAGGCGCTAAATGCTTTGGTTGAAGATTAATTCAGCGGCCAATTTCCCTGAAAAAAGCGCTCCCTGTTGTGATGGAACTGCGCGATGATCACCAATAACATATAAATCCTCATTTATTTTTACTGGCCGTGACAAGACCTTGCCAATCGAATGAAGCGGTAGCGCTGCCGGGATTTCATATTTAGCGATGAGTTGCCAGTCACGCGTATCAACACCCCACATAAGCGCTAAGTGTCTTCTAACATCGGACTCGGTTGAACCCAATCCAGTAGTTGATGAGATGAGGTTGTGGCCAACTGGAGCATATGCCGGCGAGATATCTGAAACAACGATGCTATTTATTACCGGGCCACGTCCTTGCCCATCTACAACTAATCTTCCCGAACCCGATGGGTTAATGAGAGTGCTGTGATACCACGTAATGCAGCCAACCAATGTTGTCGCATCTGGTAAATCCAATAGCTGCACTGCAGTAGTTGGATCCGTCGCAACAATAATCTTTCTAGCGCTGTAGTCCCCTTGCGAAGTCTCTAGAGTTGAATGTGAAATCCTTTCAACGCGCGTGCTCAGCGCAAGGTTTTTCACTCTCTTTGCAAGGGCTCCTGGAAGTTGGCCAACACCCATTCGGGGCAAACCTGGTACACCATTTATAAACGATCTAATAATGGAGACACCGTAACGTGCATCAACGCTATTGGGGT
>WLHG01000154.1 GCA_009702845.1 Actinomycetota bacterium | reverse complement strand
TTGGTTGTCCCATCTCCAAAGACGGAGACTCCAACGTTATCAACTCCTTGAGTTTGAAATGCCAGAGCAGTTCCTGCAGCTATCGGTATTCCGGCACCAACAATTGTTGAGGTGGGAAGAAGACCAAGGCTCATGTCACACATGTGCATTGAACCTCCGACACCTCCGCAACAACCAATCGCCTTACCCATAACCTCTCCCAGAACTACTTCAGGAGTTAATCCAAGTGCTAAAGCGATCCCATGACCACGATACGTTGCAAGCACTGTGTCAGTAGGGCGAAGTATCGACGCTAGCCCAACAGCCAGAGCCTCCTGCCCTTGACAGAGGTGTGTAGTTCCCCGAACTTCACCCGCTGCAAAGAGTTCAAAAATTTGCTCTTCAACTTCACGAATCTCAACCATGCGTTCGTAGCGCGCAATTTCATTTTCCTGTACATCTAAACGACGTTGCATTGAAGTACTCATTATTTTAAACCCTCCAAACTCCACCAGGTTTTGGGGTTCTCACCGGTTTTAATCGCATGTGCTAGTTGGCGAGCAATATCCTCGGCAGTTGGAATAAAGCGTGCCTCTAATGTCCCGTTGAATGGAACTGGAACATCGGGAGTTGTAATACGAAAAGGCGCCCCTTTGAGCTGATTAAAGAGCCGGGCCGTTACCGTTGCAACAATTTCAGAGCCCCATCCCCCACTCTCTGGGGCCTCTTCAACAACGACTAAGCGACCAGTTTTCTTAACAGATTCGAGAACCACTTTGCGATCCCACGGAACTATGGTTGCAAGATCAATTAACTCTGCATCGATTCCAGAGGCTTCAATGGCGCTGCGGCAAATATTTACCATCTGGCCAAGTGTGACAACAGTGATATCGCTGCCACGGCGCAGTATTCGTGCCGCTCCAATTTCAAATTTTATTGCCGTGTCTACTTCGCCGCGTTCGGCATAAAGAGCTCGTGGTTCCAGGACCATGACTGGGTCTGGATCCTGAATCGCCGCTCGTATCAAACTGTAGGCAGACTGGGCATCACTAGGACAAACAACTTTCAATCCGGGAGTTGCTGCAACCCAGTTTACGAGAGTCTGTGAATGCTGGCTTCCAAAACCGACACCTGCACCGCTCGATGCTCGGACAACCAGAGGAACAGAAAGTGTGCCGTTACTTAAGTAACGCATCTTTGCCGCCTCTGTAACCAATTGATCCAAGGCAACACCAAGAAACTCCATAAACATAATCTCGACAACTGGTTTCATTCCCATTATGGCTGCACCAACTGCTGCACCAGTAAATGCCATTTCAGAGATAGGTGTGTCACGCACGCGCAACGGGCCAAACTCCGTTAGCAAACCTTCAGATGTCTTAAAGGGGCCTTCTGCAGCTGCGACATCTTCACCAAAGATCATTACGGATGAATCTGCGCGCATCTCATCGGCAAGGGCAGTAGAAATTGCCTGTCGAACTCTCATTACCGCCATGATGCTCCTTCAATACTATTTTTTGCACTCATCCTCAAGGGAAATATTAACGATAAATCTTTATGACCAATATAGTTTGAGAAGAATTTAACGTTGGCTCATTTAGTTCTTCTCACAATGCGGACTTAAATAGTGCAGAAAGTGTGGTGATTACGCCTTGGAAGTTGGCTCTTCGAATCCTCTCGAAGGCAGCCAACGCGATTCACTACCGGCAGGTGAATACATCCACCATGATAAATAAATATCATCGCCAGTTACCTCTGTTCTGTGGCGCGCCATAGGTGGTGTGTAAATCACCGAACCGGGACCCACCTCAAAAGGAACGTCATCGATATAAATAGTTCCAGTACCTGCTAACACCGTCGCGATCTCTTCAGCAGGATGAGAATGTTCTTCGGTGCTTAACCCTGGCGGTATTGCGCTAAGTCCAATTGCAACATCATGTGATGTGCCATTATCTGGCGTTGCCAAAACGACGACTATTCGGCCATTTAGAAAGCGACCATTCGGATGGCTGCCACGAGCAAGTGCCTCTTTCATCTCCTTCTTCATCTCTTCAAGATTAAAGATGATAGGCGCAGATCCTGGATTTAATACCATGGGTCACCAATGTCTCGGTTGAAGGGCCATAGAGGTCTTCTAGGTTTTGTGAACGGTAATTTTGGAAGTCGACTATCAGATGGACCAGGTGAAGCAAAATCTATGCATTTAAAAGCCAACGGCTCGTAATATGCTCTATAACCACCAGCAGATTTTACGAGCACCGCTTTGGCCGTTGTAAAGTCAAGGCCAACACGTAAATACAGTTGATAATCCAACATAAACGCTGGCTTCGACGTTATAACAATGTAAATATTTCCAACTTTTAGAACAGCAGTTGGTCCGGCGTTAAAAATCTTTGACGGATACTTCGACTGATAAACGCCATCACAAAGAGTGACAACAGTGCCGGCGATTTGTACTGGAGTGAAAAATCTAGGTGATAACGTACCGCCAATTTCGGCCAAAACGCTTCCTCCAACTTTTGCAGCAAAACACTTCGAAGCTACCTCGGCATCTGTAATCGTCATATAGACAACGTCATCTATTGGATTCTCCAACAAAGCCTTAAGAAGGTAATTACTATCGCCCGTACTTCCCGCCGAAGGACTGTCGCTTCCCTCAGCCAGAATGTATGGACGTTGGCCGGGCTCACTTGCCCGCACCTCATTGATGGCATCGTTTACTTTCTCTTTGGTAAAGAGGACGCGCTCTCGACGATCCCACATCATTTGCGCTAACTCATCTGCCAGAACTTGACCCTGTTGTGGATCATTGTCCGTAACAACTAAGGCAGACCAACCCAACTCTTCAACATCTAGCCAAGGCTGAGTGAGGTAAACCGTTGCATCCAGAACTCCGGGCAGTTTTTCAATCTCATGGAGACGATCTAGGACCTCTCTCATTGGTCCAAATGTTGTGTCGTGGCCTTCAGCAGATGCCATCAATTTCACTTTACGATAACTCAAGACGGGAGAGTTTGGCTTTTCTAAAGCTGCAGCCATAAGGCGCATAGCCCTTGCCCCTGTTTCATAGATATCGATATGAGGACAGGTTTGATATCCAGCGATAAGGGATGTTCCTTCTGCCATCTTCTTAGTGAAGTGAGCATGAAGATCGCAACTAACTGCGATGGGAAAATCTGGACCTACCATCGCACGTAGCGTTTGAATCAAATCACCTTCGACATCTTCAACCGTTTCCGTGGTCATGGCTCC
>WLHG01000153.1 GCA_009702845.1 Actinomycetota bacterium | reverse complement strand
TCACGATTTGCGATTGCCTCAAGCTCATCTTGTTCAAGGCCAACGTGTACAACGCCGTCAAGCAGAGCGATAGTTGCAGGAACGGCTCCATGGTCGCGAATAATTTTTTCGCACTCAATTGCAACCTCTAAGTTAGATGGGCGTGGCAGGCCATGACTGATAATCGTTGACTCGAGGGCAACGAGAGGCCTTCCTGCGGCAATTGCAGCGCTAACCTCGGAAGAGTACTTAATTGCGTTTTTCACATGCACAACCTTAGCGGATGTAATGAGAAGATAGGCACGTGCATTTATCGCAGATAACTCCATCAATCTTTTCCTCCCTTGGGCTTTCTACCGCTGAAGATCTCATCAATGCCGGATCGAGCCCTATGGGCAGAGAAATACTTTTTCTCATAGATGGATTTGGTGCAGATGTTTTGGAAAGTTATGCCGATCACATGCCGACAATCTCGCGGTTGGCTAAACATGCCATCGTAAGTACTTCATTTCCATCAACTACTGCAACAAGCCTAGCAACGTTAACAACTGGAACCCTGCCTGGTGTTCACGGAATGTTGGGTTACACCGTACAAGTCCCGCGCAGTGGTGGGCGAATTTTAAATGCGCTTAAATGGGATGAGCGCGTAGATCCAATTGTTTGGCAGCCCGTGCCAACATTATTTGAACGCGCCATGGCTGAGGGAATTAATGTTTCGCATGTTGCCGCTAAGCGATATGAGAATAGTGGCTTTACTCGCGCAGTATTTCGGGGGGCCGAATATCGCGGAGCAAATGTTGTAACTGATTTGGTTGCCCAAGCAAAGGAGGCATTGCGCAAGACTCCTTCCTTTGTCTATCTTTACATGAACGACTTAGATGTAGCTGGTCATAGTGATGGCGTTGGGAGTGATAAATGGTTAGCCGCACTTGTGATGATCGATCAAATGCTTGCAAGCCTTATGAAGGAAGTGCCACAGGGAACCCGAATTTGGCTAACATCTGATCATGGCATGATAAATGTTGGCGAAAAAATCATTATGGGTGTTGATAATCCACTTCTAGAAAATATCTCAGTTATCGGCGGTGAACCGCGCGCACGTCACCTATATCTAAATTCCACTCACGATAGTGACCAGGCTCGTATTAGTGTTGCAAGCATTTGGCAGGAGTATTTGGGCAATCGCGTAGATGTCTTTACTCGCGAGCAAGCAGTGGCAAAGAATCTATTTGGTGATGTTGTGAGCGCTGAATCTTTAGACCGCATGGGAGAAATCATTGCTGTGGCAAAGGGTGCGGTTGTGTTGATTGATCCTATGCGGGTTGATAAAGAGGGATCTATGGTTGGTCATCATGGAGCAGACAGTGAAATAGAGACACAGGTGGGTTTACTCACAACAACATTGAGCTAATTATTTAGAGCCAGTGTGCCTTTTTGAATTTGTAGAAGAGGAAGCCGCTCAGCGAAGTAACAATTGAAATCACAAGTGGGTAGCCGAATCTCCATTCAAGCTCTGGCATAAACTTAAAGTTCATGCCGTAAATTCCAGCGATCATGGTTGGTCCTGCAGCTAGTGCAACCCATGCAGAAATCTTTCGGACATCTTCATTTTGGCGAACCTGTACGTGTGCCAAATCCGCCTGCAAAGCCGTTGTAAGAAGTGAATCCATACCTGAAGCGTGCTCGCAGGCGCGAAGAAGATGGTCGAGGGTGTCTCTAAAGAATGGCTTCAAGGAGTCAGGTGTTTCTGTGTAAGTCTCAGATACCAATTTTTGCAAGGGCACAACAAGCGGTTCGATTGCATGTCGATATTCAATGAGCTCGCGCTTAAGAAAGTAGATCTCTTGAGAAAAGGTCTGGCGTTTACCGCTAAAGACTTTTGTTTCTAAGTTAATAACATCGTTTTCGAGCTCGGTTGCAATCAGCGTATATTCATCAATTACGCGATCGAGCACGGCATGAAGGACTGCGAAGGGTCCAAGTTTGAGGAAGTCAGGTTTCGCCTCTATCTCGTGGCGAACAGTAACTAATGGGGTTCCTTCTCCGTGGCGCACGATAACGATGAAGGCTTTATCAATGAAGCAGATTAATTCACCAGTAGAAATGGCACTGTTAGCCTCATTATAGAAAACGGTCTTTAAAGTAAAAAATGTTAAACCTTCGTAATCTTCAATCTTTGGACGTTGTTGGGCGTGCACTGCATCTTCGACGGCCAGTGGGTGAAAGTTGAGTTCTCCAACGATATGTTCAAACTCGCTTTCAGTGGGGGCCGAGAGCCCTAACCAAACAAAGCCACCAGAAGTTCGAGCGATATCAACTAAGTCAGAGATGTCTGAGGGGCCAGGAACGCGATTACCGTTTTGATAAAGAGCGGAATCAACAATCACTTGTAAGTACTACTGATCTTCAGTTGGTTTAATACCAAACATAATTTCATCCCAGCTTGGAACCTTTGCCCGTGCAACAACACCATCTCGCGTTGCCTCATCATCTGGGAGCTCACGTATCACTGCAAGACGTGGCACTTCAACTTCGGAGTTGGTGCTTTGGCGAAGTGATGGGTGGTTTGATTCAGAGTAGATGAGCCCTGGAGCAGATTGCGGCGCAGGTCGTGGAATTGGTTCATCTCCCATCATCCATCGCGCATTTTCATCAAGGGAAGTCACAAGGCGACGAGTGGGATCAAAGTTCCATACTGCAACTCCGCCGCCGCTGCTGTTGGGATAGTGGAGCTCAACTGACCAAGTTCCATCCTCATGGCGCCATGTGAGCCATGAAAGATCGGCTAAATCAACGTTACGAGGTGCAAGGCGAGAGACAACGACACCTAAAAGCGTGACAGGTTCGCGTCCACCTTCTTTGCGAATAGGAATCTGTTGCGCTTGATCAATTATGTAAATGCGCTCCTGAAGAATGGGGCCAGAGAAACGATCAATTTTTTCAAGTGAAATGTTATTTTCGCGAGCTATATTATCTGGGAGTTCACCAGCGCGTAGACGACGCTGAATCTCCTTGATTGAAATTGAATCAGGGAGTGTCTCTGGTACAGATGCCAGACGCGTCTGATTGATGCTCGCGCGCAAAGAGTCGCTGATTGGAAGTGAGAAATCTTTGCCATCGCTGTCATGAAGACGCAGATGGGTTCCCTCATCGTTTTTGTCGATGAATCTGAGTTCAGTCATGTTTGGAAGAATAACCGATGAGTGCCTTATAAGTGGTGAAGTAAGGCAGCGTGGCTACAACTGCAGCACACATAAATCC
>WLHG01000152.1 GCA_009702845.1 Actinomycetota bacterium | reverse complement strand
TTTGTCACGGTAGAGCCTGCGACCTTAACTGGTTCCATGAAGGCAAATGGCGTTACACGTCCCGTGCGACCGATACTGACTTTAATATCTAGCAAGCGAGTTGTAACCTCTTCGGGCGGATATTTAAAAGCAATCGCCCATTTTGGTGCGCGTGAGGTAAAACCCAGTCGAGACTGCTCAGTAATTGAATCGACTTTAATAACTACGCCATCGATCTCATGCTCGATATCGTGGCGGTGAAGACCATAATGTTCAATATATTTTTCAACCTCTTGCCTTGTCGAACATACTTTTATTCGCTGGCTTGTAGGTAACCCCAACTCTTTCAGAACTGCGTAGGCCCCGCTTTGTGATTCAAATTCAATGCCTTTACGGGCTCCAACACCGTGAACAACTACTGAGAGTGGACGCCCGGCGGTAACGCGCGGATCTTTTTGGCGAAGTGAACCAGCTGCCGCATTTCGGGGATTTGCAAAGAGTGGCTTACCTAACTCTTCCAATCCATCATTTAACTCGTTAAAGGCTGCGAGCGGGAAGAAAACTTCGCCTCGAATCTCAATAAGAGTTGGAATCTTTGCACCAACCAGAAGATGAGGCAGGTTTTTAATAGTCTTAACATTAAGGGTGACATCCTCACCTGTTACTCCATTACCGCGTGTCAGACCACGGATTAACTGGCCGTTCTCATAGGTCAAATTTATTGCAAGACCATCGACTTTTAGTTCGCATAAATACGTCGGTGCAGATATCTCTTTTTCGACACGATCAAACCATCCTGAAAGTTCGTCCTTATCAAAGACGTTATCAAGGCTCATCATCTTTTCGATGTGATCGTGCTGTGTAAATGAAGTTGCAAAACCCCCACCAATTCCAAGAGTTGGTGAATCGGCCTCGCGAAGCTCAGGATATTTAGCTTCAAGTGCAGTGAGTTCACGGAGAAGCCCATCGAACTCAGAATCGGTAATCGTTGGTGCATCTAAGACGTGGTATTTAAATTGATGATCACGAATCTCACTTGTGAGTTCGCTCATTCGACGGCGAGCTGTATTACTCACTTACTGCGTCTCACAAATAGTCGCCGACCCAACTACGCGATCACCATCATAGATAACCATCGCTTGACCGGTTGCAAGTCCAAGTAGCGCAGAATCAAGAACTGCAACAAGTAAACCGTTTTCTACAGAGTACGTACATGGCAAGGCGGCGCCATGGGCCCGAATCTGAACAAAGCCACGGTGCTCACCTTCAGCGATCGCGGGTCCGCACCAGACTGGCCGCTCACCACGCATTATTGTGATTGCTAACTCTTCACGCGAACCTACAACAACGGTATTTGTAACGGGCTCAATCTTTAGTACAAATCGCGGTGAGCCATCTGCAGTCGGAATCGTAAGACCCAAGCCTTTGCGTTGCCCGATCGTGTATGTATAGGCGCCTTTGTGTTCGCCGATCTTTGTACCGCTTTGATCAACGATTGCACCAACGTCACTGCCTAGGCGATCGCGTAACCAACCTGCGTTATCTCCCGATGGAACAAAGCAGATGTCGTGACTATCGGGCTTTTGAGCAACCGCTAATCCGCGCGCCTCGGCCTCTTTGCGAATATCAATCTTTGTTGTATCGCCAAGTGGAAAAATCGCACCGGCAATCTGTTCGACAGTTAATACGGATAGAACGTACGACTGATCCTTTGAGTGATCGACTGCACGATGCAATGTCTTTCCACGCTCACTAATCTGTGTTCGCGCATAATGCCCAGTAACCACACCATCAAAACCCATAGCACGTGCACGATCTAAGACTGCGGCAAATTTAATTTTTTCATTACAGCGAAGACAGGGATTCGGAGTTCTACCAGCCGCGTATTCAGCCAGAAAATCCTCAACTACGCCATCATGAAACTCTTCGGCCATATCCCAAATATAAAAAGGAATGCCAATCACATCGGCGGCGCGACGGGCATCATGTGAATCTTCGATTGTGCAACAGCCACGTGCACCTGATCGGTATTTCTGAGGATTAGCAGATAGAGCCAAGTGCACACCAATTACTTCATGACCTGCCTCAACTGCGCGGGCAGCGGCTACTGCCGAATCCACGCCACCGCTCATCGCCGCAATTAACTTCATTTAAGGTTTGCCGCCCTTCCACGGGCAATTACATCAGGCAGTACTGACACAACAAAATCGCAATCACTTGCCGAACTTGTCGCTCCAAATGAAAAGCGCAGGGATGACTGCGCAGTTATTTCGCTATGACCCATCGCAAGCAGAACATGGCTTGCCTCATGTACGCCAGCACTGCATGCAGAGCCAGTTGAACATGAGACGTGTTGGGCATCCATGAGCAGCAACAAAGTATCGCTCTGCGTCCCTGGGAAAGTGATATTTACAATTCCGGGTAACCGCATCGATGAAAGACCATTTATTACAGCATCTGGAATCAAGGACTGCACGGCGGATATGAAGCGATCGCGTAATCCTGCCACTGCACCAGCGTTGTAATGCGAACTAGTCGCCGCCGTTGCAAAGCCAACTATTCCAGGGGCATTTAATGTGCCGCTTCGTATTTCGCGCTCTTGTCCCCCGCCATGCAAAAGAGATGGAATCTCAACTGTGCGTTTTAAAATTAGTGCGCCAATTCCGAGAGGACCACCAATCTTGTGTGCACTTATTGTCATTGCAGTTACGTCCAACTGAGCAAATGACAGAGGCGTTTTCTTAAAGCTCTGTACGGCATCAGTGTGTACCGGTATCTCACCGGCAATTGCAACTACTTCGGTGATTGGTTGCAAAACCCCGGTTTCATTATTTGAATGCATCACAGAGATGACTGCAATCTCACCACGACGAGCTGCGACTAAATCTTTTAGAAAATCTAGATTAATAACTCCATCGTTATTTACTGGGATTTCAATTACTTCAGCCTGCTCATGTGTTGCAAGCCAATGTGCTGGATCTATAATCGCATGATGCTCGATACTTGAAATTACGACGACATGCTTTCCATTATCGCGCCCAGCCCAGTACAGGCCTTTTAATGCGATGTTATTTGCTTCAGTACCAGAGGCGGTAAAGATGACTTCACTTGGAAGGCAGCCAACTTCCTTTGCAATGAGCTCGCGTGCATCCTCTAATGTTTTTCGTGTTGCACGACCATGAGTATGCAGACTTGATGGATTACCAAGGGCAGCTAATTGATTAGTCATCGCAATAAGTGAGCTTTCGACCATTGGTGTAGTTGCTGCATGGTCGAGATA
>WLHG01000151.1 GCA_009702845.1 Actinomycetota bacterium | reverse complement strand
GTCGGCGTGCTTGGTGCTGGGGGTAGCGCCATCAGTGGGATCGCAACAGCATCACTTCTCGGTTTTCGAAATGGTTTGTACGGCGTCATCATGGCGCCGCGGTTAAAGGTTAAAGGTTTCAAGCGCGTAATAGCTGCGCAGTTAACTATTGATGAATCAACGGGCGTTGCGCTGGGCGCAGAAAAACGCAGTGACGATGCGATGCGTCATGGCTTCTGGTTAACCGGAATTGGTGTATTTGTTTTCTGGAACTTATTTACACTTGCTGGCGCCCTCGGAGCCCAAGCAATGGGTGATACTCGTGCCTGGGGGTTAGATGCTGCCGTACCGGCCGCATTCCTGGGTCTTGTCTGGCCACGGCTTGAAAATAATCGAGACCGCGGCCTTGCAGTTGCTTCGATTATTTTTGCCATTGCCATGACGCCAATCTTGCCCGCTGGCTTGCCGATAATTGCTACCGCCTTCATTGCTATTGCAGTTGGGTTACGCCGATGAATGCATTTTGGGTTGCCACTATTGGTACAAGTGTTATCGCCTTTGCCATTAGATATTCAGGCCACTCGATACCTCAACATTGGTTGGAACATCCGAAAGTTCAACGAATCAATGCACTCATTCCAATTGCATTGCTGAGCGCCCTCGTTGCGGTGCAGACATTTACCGAAAAAAGTGAACTCATGATCGATCACCGAATTGCCGGTGTGAGCGTTGCAGTTATTGCGCTGATCTTAAAGGCACCATTTCCAGTTGTAGTTCTTTCGGCTGCCATTTCATCGGCAGCTATCTATAACTGGCTTTAAATGATACCTAGCGCGCTCAGCTTGGCTTTTAACTCTAAATCTGATGGCTCGGTCAGATGTGATCCATCTGCAAAGACAATCACTGGAATCGATTGAGCGCCACCGTTAATCTCTTGAACTTTCGCTGCAGCCGCTTTGTCGTTTTCGACATCGATAATTGTGTAGGCAACATTGAGCTCATCCATCAATCGCTTCGAACGACGGCAATCCCCGCACCAATCAGCGCTATACATTGTGATTTCACTCTTTGACATGTGTGCCTATTCCTTTACATGAAATTATCGAGGCCATGTGTTAGCCCCGGCTTTGAAACAATTGAACGAACTCCAAGAAGGACTCCGGCCATAAACCCAACACGATCTAATGAGTCGTGACGAATCGTCAACGTCTCCCCTAATCCACCAAAGATGACCTCTTGATGAGCAACTAACCCACGTGCACGCACAGAGTGGATTGGAATATCGCCAACTTTTGATCCTCGTGCGCCATCTAGCGCAGTTGTCGTGGCATCTGGCATCGCAGTTAATCCTGCCGCCTTTCGTGCATCACTCATTAACTCTGCTGTACGCGCGGCCGTGCCACTAGGGGCGTCGACCTTATCTGGATGGTGAAGCTCAATTATTTCAGCTGACTCAAAGTAGCGCGCAGCTTTAGCGGCAAACTCCATCATCAACACTGCGCCAATTGCAAAGTTAGGGGCAACTAGAACTCCGACCGATGGATTCTGACTCAATAAGTCTTCGAGGCTAGCAAGCTTGGTTGCATTAAAACCGGTTGTGCCAACTACAACATTGATTCCATTTTTAACGAGGAAATCTAAGTTAGCCATAACGCTATCTGGAGTGGTGAAATCAACAACGACATGAGTTCCAGAGCCAATGAGCTGCTCCAAAGAATCTCCAATATCAAGGGCTGCGATAAGTGACATCCCAGGCTCGGCCGCAACGGCCTTTACGACTTCGGCGCCCATGCGCCCCTTTGCACCTAATACTGAAACATTTATCATTTCATCACCTTTTCAAATTTTGCGGTGTTTTTGAATGGGCCTACAAGTGCAAGCGTAGGCGTTTTAGTCAGGAAGGCGCTGGCGATTTCGCGAATGTCCGCCTCATTGACCTTTGAAACAGCCTTTAAAATATCGTCAAAACCCATAACGCGTCCGTAGACGATCTCATTTTTGCCGATTCGACTCATTCTCGAACCTGAATCCTCTTGGCTTAAAACTAATGAACCACGGACTGCGCCTTTTGCCCGCTCAATCTCCTCGTGACTCATTCCATTGTCGGCCACATCGGCCAATACTTCGCGAATAATTTCCAAAACTTCAACGGCCTTTGCCGGCTTACAGCCAGCATAGAAACCAATCTGACCGCTTCCAGCATATTGCTGGGCATATCCGTAGACCGAATAAGCAAGCCCGCGCTTTTCACGGATCTCCTGGAATAAGCGAGATGACATTCCGCCACCAAGGGCCGAAGCCAAAATTCCCATTGCAAAGCGGCGATCATCATGACGGGCAACGCCCTCCATGCCATAAAACATATGCGCCTGTTCAGTTGGCCGGGTCATTAAACCAACGGGTTGCTGCGCAGGTTTTTTAACTGCAGTATTTCCACGAATCACTGGAGTTCCGGTGACGTCTAGGAAGCCATCGGCCGACAACGCTTTCTCAACCATTTGCACAACTTTTTTGTGGTTAATATTTCCAGCCACTGCCACAACTAAATCTTGAGGCAAGTAACGTTTTTTGTAATAGTTAAATACGCTAGATCTCGACATATTATTTATAGAGTCGATAGTTCCTAAAATTGGCCGGCCTAATGGCGTATTACCGTAGTAAGTTTCGGCATATAAATCATGGACTAAATCACTTGGATCGTCATCGCGCATTGCGATCTCTTCCAGAACCACTTTGCGTTCGGCGTCGACATCAAGGGTTGTAACAACGGAAGATGTGATCAGATCTGAAATAACATCGATTGCCATTGGTAAATCAGTATCAATCACCCGCGCGTAAAAGCAGGTATATTCCTTAGATGTAAAGGCATTCATCTCTCCACCAACAGATTCGATGGATGAGGAAATCTCAAGAGCCGTGCGTCTAGTAGTTCCTTTAAATAAAAGATGCTCAAGGAAGTGAGAAGCCCCAGCAACTGCTGGGGTCTCATCCCTTGAGCCAACGTTGACCCAAATACCAATCGCGGCACTGCGTACCGAAGTTACTTCTTCAGTAACGATACGCAGACCGCTAGGTAAAACTGAGCGACGAACTGTCATTTATTCGGCAGAACCAGTTGTTCCATCTTCAAGGACTGGGACCAAAGACAACTTGCCCTTTGGATCAATCTCGCCGATTTCAACTTGAATCTTGTCGCCAACCTTCATGACCTCTTCCAAGTTTTCAATGCGCTTTCCGCCATGCATCTTGCGAATCTGAGATACATGTAGAAGGCCATCTTT